>CALDSM010000490.1 GCA_937923585.1 uncultured bacterium | reverse complement strand
TGTTCCGGGCCTGCCTTATCGCGGGCCCCCTTCGGGCTGATGACAGTGTCATTGCGCGGATCCACCGGAGCGGCATTCCCTATCTGGCACTGGGCCGGCTTGACACCCTGCCCGAATGCAGCAGCGCCACGGTGGATTACGAGGAGGGTGCCCGGCTCAGTGCGGAGTACCTGATCGGCCGGGGCCACCGACGCGTGGCGATGCTCGGCGGCTTTGGCGGGTTCTATCCCGGCACGGAGCGCATACGCGGCCACCGCCGCGCGCTGGAAGCCGCAGGCATACCCCAAGACCCTGAACTCATCCGCTTTGTGGGGTTTGACGGCGAAGGTTTCGCGGCGGGTGTTCATGAACTGCTGTCCGACCCGACGGTCACCGCCTTGGTGGATTCGAGCGGCACGGAGAACGGCCCTGGCCTGCGGGAGGGCGCGCGCCGCGCCGGACGGGTTATTGGACGGGACTTTGAACTGGTCGCCTGGACCTATGCCCAGAACGCGGCGGTGGTGCGGGAGGCCACGGCCCATCTGTGGCTGCCGGTTCGCGAAGTGACGGAACGGGGCCTCGGGCAACTGGCCGAATGGCTGGCCGGCGACCGGGAGGGCCCCATCAGGCTGCTGGACATGCCCGAGATTGATGAGCGCCCCAAGGACACCGAAGTGCCCCAGCCCCGGCGCCTGTTCGAACTGAAGGCATAGGCGTTTCCGTAACACTCCAGCCGACTGGCGCAAAGGGTTTTCTTCTTGCTCCTGCTCTTAATCCTGCTCTTGCTCCAGTTTTGGATCACGGAAACGACAAGAGTAACGAAACCCATTCTGGAAAGCGCCTTGTGCAACTTTCATGGTTCTTGCCAATTTTGAGCAAGATTAAGAGCAAGAGCAAGAGAGAAGAACAGGCAGCCCACGCCAATCTCAACAGCTACAGCGTTTCCGCCCGGCGCTCCCAACCGCATTTCCTTCGCGGGCTCCCCTTTTTTTGCACCCGGCGCGGCATGGGTCTATAATACCGACCCCGGGGGAACGCCGTGCTTCCCGGGTGCCGACGCTGTACGTGTTCACGGCCCTGCGAGGGACGATGGAAGACAAATCGCGAATCACCAGGGGGCTTTCTTTTGATGACGTGCTGCTGCGTCCGGCCCGGTCGGGGGTGCTTCCCCGCGACACGGACGTCCGCACCCGGCTCACCCGCAGCCTAACGGTCAACATTCCCGTGCTCAGCGCCGCAATGGATACGGTGACCGAGGCGCGCCTGGCGATTGCGATTGCGCAGGAAGGCGGACTGGGGGTAATTCACAAGAATCTCACGGTGGAGGAGCAGGCCGAGGAGGTGGACCGCGTCAAGCGGTCCCAGGCGGGCATCATCTCCCACCCGTTCACGCTCACACCGGAACACAAACTGGGCGACGCCGAGGCGCTGATGGCCCGCTACCACGTCTCCGGTGTCCCCATCACGGACAAGACCGGCCTGCTCATGGGCATCCTGACCAACCGTGACCTGCGTTTCGAGGAGGACTTTGAGCGGTCCATCGCCGAGGTGATGACGCCCAGGGAGCGGCTGATCACCATGACGGCGGGGGTTTCAATGGAGGAGGCAAAGCGGCTGCTGCACAAGCACCGCATTGAGAAGCTGCCCATCGTGAACGAGCAGGGCCGCCTGGTCGGCCTGCTGACCATCAAGGACATCATGAAGGCGCGCGATTTCCCGCACCGCTGCACCGACGAGTTGGGCCGGCTGCGGGTGGGCGCGGCGGTGGGTGTCGGACGGGGCGAACTGGAGCGCGCCGATGCGCTGGTCCACGCCGGGGCCGACGTGCTGGTGGTGGACTCGGCGCACGGCCATTCGGAAATGGTCATAGACACGGTGGCCCAGATCAAGAAGGCTTTTCCGGACGCGCAGGTGATTGCGGGCAACATCGTCACGGCCGACGCCGCGCGCGACCTGTGCGAGGCGGGCGCCGACGCGATCAAAGTGGGTGTCGGTCCTGGCGCGATTTGCACGACCCGCGTCGTCGCGGGCGTTGGCGTGCCACAGTTGACCGCCGTCATGGAGGTGGCCGCCGAGTGCAGGAAGCACGGCGTTCCCGTCGTTGCCGACGGCGGCATCAAGTACTCGGGCGACATCGCCAAGGCGATCGCCGCGGGCGCGGACACGGTGATGATCGGCAGCCTGTTTGCCGGCACCGAGGAGAGCCCCGGCGAGAAGGTGCTTTTCGAGGGGCGCACCTACAAGGTGGTGCGCGGCATGGGCTCGATGAAGGCGATGCAGCGCGGCAGCAAGGCCCGCTACATGCAGTTCGACGTGGAGGGCACCAAGCTGGTGCCCGAGGGTATCGAGGCGCGCGTGGCCTACCGCGGCGCCCTGGCCGACTATGTGCACCAGCTCGTGGGCGGGCTTCGCTCCGCCATGGGCTACTGCGGCTGCAGGAACATCGGCGAAATGCAGGCCGACACGCGCTTCGTGGAGATGACCGCGGCCGGCCTCCGCGAGAGCCACCCCCACGACGTGACCATCATCGAGGACGCACCCAACTACCAGGTGCCGGGATAAGACATTTCAACCACGGAAAACACGGAACTACACGGAAAAAGAGAATGGGTAAGCTGCTCTATGAAGAGGAGTCCTTTGCCATCCGTCACGCCATGTTTGAAGTGTACAAGGAGATGGGAAACGGACTGACGGAACCTGTCTATCAGGAATGCGCGGAATGTGAATTGACTCTTGAAGACATTCCGTATGAGGCACAAAGAGAACTGGAGATTGCCTACAAAGGCAAACCGTTGGAGAAGAAGTATATACCCGATCTGATCTGTTACGGCAAGATCATCGTTGAACTGAAGGCTGTCAAGGAAATCTGCCAGGAACACAGGGCACAGGTGCTGAACTACTTGAAGATCACGAAACTTCGTCTTGGCCTCCTGGTGAACTTTGGACATTATCCCGACGTGGAAATCGAAAGGATTGTTCTGTAGTTCCTTCCGTGTAATTCCGTGTTTTCCGTGGTTGATTTCTTCCGTCTTAGTTGCTTCGGATTGGAAAAGAGAGACACAGACATGCAAGACATCCGCAGACCGATAGTGGTGCTCGATTTTGGCGCCCAGTACAGCAAGCTGATTGCGCGCCGCGTGCGCGAGGCGAAGGTGTACAGCGTCATTGTGCCGTACAGCATCGGCGCCGCCGAACTGAAGGCAATGAACCCCGTGGGGATCATCTTCAGCGGCGGACCGTCCAGCGTGCACCAGCCCGGCGCACCGCACCCCGATCCGGGCGTGTTTGAACTGGGCGTGCCGATTCTCGGCATCTGCTACGGCGTGCAGCTGTTCGCGCACATGCTGGGCGGGCGCGTCGCCCGCGCCGACCAGCGCGAGTACGGCATCGCCCACCTGGAGCACCGGGACGGCACCGGCTTCCTTGACGGCGTGAACGGGCGCACGCAGGTGTGGATGAGCCACGGCGACCGCGTCGAGGTGCTGCCCGACGGGTTTGAGCCCATCGGCCACACGGAGAACTCGCCCTACGCCGCCATCGCCGACACGAAGCGCCGTTTCTACGGCGTGCAGTTCCACCCCGAAGTGGTGCACACGCCGCAGGGCGTGAAGGTTTTCTCCAACTACGTGCACAAGATCTGCGGGTGTCCCGGCGACTGGAACATGGGCTCCTTTGTGGACCTCGCCATCGGGGAAATCCGCGCCAAAGTCGGCGACAAGAAGGTACTGTGCGGGCTGAGCGGCGGCGTTGATTCCAGCGTGGCCGCGGCGCTCATCCACAAGGCTATCGGCGACCGGCTCACCTGCGTGTTTGTGAACAACGGCCTGCTGCGCAAGGGCGAGGCGGAATTGGTCCAGACCGTGTTCCGGGACAACTTCCACATCAACCTCGTCTACGCCGACGCCGAGGATCAGTTCCTCTCCGCGCTGGCGGGCAAGACGGATCCCGAAGAGAAGCGCAAGACCATCGGGGGCGTGTTCATTGACGTGTTCGAGGCGGAGGCGAAGAAACTGGGCCATCTCGACTTTCTTGCGCAGGGCACGCTGTACCCCGACGTGATCGAGTCCATGTCGGCCACCGGCGGCCCCTCGTGCGTGATCAAGAGCCACCACAACGTGGGCGGCCTTCCCGAGAAGATGAACATGGCGCTGCTCGAACCGTTGCGCGAACTGTTCAAGGACGAGGTGCGCGCGCTGGGCCGCGAACTGGGCCTGCCGGAGGACATCGTCAGCCGCCATCCCTTCCCCGGTCCGGGGCTGGGCGTGCGCTGCATCGGCGAGATTACGCGCGAACGGCTCGACACGCTGCGCGACGCCGACGCGATCTTCATTGATGAAATCCGCAAGGCCGGCATCTACGACGAGATCTGGCAGGCGCTGGTCTGCCTGCTGCCGGTCAAGAGCGTGGGTGTGCAGGGCGACGAGCGGACCTACGAGGAGGTGTGCAGTTTGCGCGCCGTTACCTCGGCCGACGCCATGACCGCGGACTGGTACCGGTTCCAGCCGGAACTGCTCCAGCGCGTGGCCAACCGCATCTGCAACGAGGTCAAGCACATCAACCGGGTCATGTACGACATCACCAGCAAGCCGCCCGGAACCATCGAGTGGGAGTGATGAAGGCGCCGCGAAGCATCCCGCAGGAAAGGCCCAAGCGGGAGCGCGGCGGTCTTCCGCAAGACAGCCCGCTGCCCATGTCGCGCGCCGAGATGGACGCGCTTGGCTGGGATGCGCTGGATGTGCTGCTGGTCACCGGTGATGCCTATGTGGACCACCCTTCCTTTGGCACAGCGCTGATTGGGCGCTTCCTGGCAAACGCGGGATATCGGGTTGGCATCATTGCCCAGCCCCGCTGGGACACGCCGGACGACGTGCAGCGGCTCGGCCGCCCCCGGCTCTTTGCCGGGGTCAGCGCGGGTGCGCTCGATTCCATGCTGGCGCACTACACGGCATTCCGCAAGCTGCGCCATGACGACGCCTACACCCCCGGTGATCGCCACGGGGCACGTCCCAACCGCGCCTGCATCGTCTACACCGGTCTTGTGCGCCATGCCTTTCCGGGGCTTCCCGTCGTGCTGGGCGGTGTGGAAGCCTCCCTGCGACGGGCCAGCCACTACGATTTCTGGACCGACAAAATCCGCCGCTCCATCCTGCTCGACAGCAAGGCAGACCTGCTCGTCTGCGGCATGGGCGAGCGCGCCGTGCTGGAAGTCGCGCAACGACTGGAAGCATCGCGCAAGAGCGAGTCCGAGGCAGCCCACATCCCCCCAAATCCCCCTTCAAAGGGGGGCTTTGTGCAGGCGCTGCGCGGCATTCCCGGCACGGCTTTCGCCGTTTCATCGCTGACGCCGTTGCAGGAACAGGGTGTTTTGCCTGCCGACGAGGGACTGATCCTCCTGCCCAGCCACGAGGTCATTGTGCAGGACCCCAGGGCGCTCATGACCGCGACGCTCGCGCTGGAACGGCAGGTGCATCAGGGCACGCACTGGGCGGTGCAGGCCAGCGGTGCGCAACAGGTGCTGTTCGCACCGCCCGCCGCGCCGCTCGCCACGGCCGAACTCGACGCCGTTCATGCGCTGCCGTTCACACGCCGTCCCCATCCGTCGTACAAGGAGCGCATCCCCGCCGCCGACATGATCCAGTTTAGCATCACGGCGCACCGCGGCTGCGCGGGCGGCTGCACCTTCTGCTCCATCACGCTCCATCAGGGACGTCAAATCCAGTCGCGCAGCGCCGAGTCGCTGCTGGCCGAAGTGCGCCGCCTCACGCGCCACGCCGACTGGAAGGGCAGCATCTCCGACGTGGGTGGGCCCACGGCCAACATGTGGGGCGCGCGCTGCGCCGCCAACCCGGCGGTGTGCAAACGCGCCGACTGCCTCGTTCCCCGCTTGTGCCCCCATTTCAAGACCGACAACGCCCGGCTGATGCGGCTGCTGCGCGACATGCAGGCCGTGGCGGGCGTCAAGCATCTGCGCGTCGCCAGCGGCATCCGCTACGACCTCGACAGCGGCGACGGCAGGTTTTTGCGCGAACTGGTCCGCGAGTTCGTCGGCGGCCAACTCAAGGTTGCGCCTGAACATATCAGCGACCGGGTGCTCCAACTCATGCGTAAGCCGTCCTTCGCGCGTTTCGAGGCGTTTCTGGAACTCTTCACCGACGCCTCCCAGCACGCGGGCCGCGAACAGTACGTCATCCCCTACCTGATCAGCGCCTTCCCTGGCTGCACCGACGGCGACATGCGCGACCTGGCCCGCTGGCTCCAGCAGCGCGGCTGGCGCCCGCGCCAGGTGCAGTGCTTTATCCCCACGCCCGGCACCGTTGCCACCGCCATGTATCACGCAGGCATTGACCCCGAAGGCAACCCCATATTCGTCGCCAAGACCGACCGCGACCGGATGCGCCAGCACCACATTCTCCTGCCCGCGGATACGAAAGGGGAGTAGCGGCGGTGTCCGTCCTCCGGCACGCACGACAGCCCTTGTAATCTGTATTAGTATGGGCTACACTTGGATTACAAGGGATTGACCCTATGGGGGGTTAATTCGTTGAGGTTGGGTCGAGCAAGGGAGGCCGTGTCATGCACTTTTCAGGAGGACGGAGCGTTCTGGGCCATATTGTGGCCGCGGCGGTAATGGCGGGGTTGTTCTTCACGGGGGCTAACGCGCAGGTCTACGTGTCACAGAATGGAAACAATACCACTGGGGATTCCTGGGACACAGCCCTTTATTCAATCTTTGATGCCGTGACGAAAGCGCACGAGGCCGGCAAGGATGTCTGGATCGCGGAAGGCGTCTACGGCCTGGCTTCCGCCGTGAACGTGCCCAGCAACATGAACCTATACGGCGGATTCCCCGCAACGGGCAATCCCGGAATGGACCAGCGCGACCCGTCGCTGCACGTCACCACGCTGGACGGACACTATGCGGCCGGCAATCTTATTGTGTGCATGGACGTGTCCAATGTGCGCGTTGACGGATTGAACCTGGTCAGGGCCATCGGCCAGGATACCGGCTATTGTGCCGGCGGCGCGATGTCGGTAAACGGTTACAGCCACAATGTGGCTGTCGCGAACTGCACGTTTTCGGACAACAAGGCGCCGGATTACCGGTTTGGCGGCGGTTTGAATATCTGCTATTCCGACGCCACCGTCACCCGCTGCGCGTTCAACTACAACTCGTCCGGCTCCGGCCCCGGCGGTATTATGATGTACAACGGCACGGCCACGGTGACGGATTGCGTGTTCAAGGGGAATGTCGGAGGCGGTTGCGGCGGCGGCATCGGCACCTACGGATCCACGCTGACCGTTGACCGGTGCGCCTTTCTCGACAACTACGCCTACTGCGGCGGCGGACTCGACTCCGGTGACGGTGCGCAAACCATCGTGACCAACAGCCTCTTCGTGCGTAATAAGGCATCCAATTATGCCGGCGCGCTGGAGTTCAACTCGGTGCGCAAAGTGGTGGTGGCCAACTGCACCATTGTGGGCAGCACGGCCTCACAGATTCCCGGCGGACTGCACATCAACGGTTCCGGGAACTCCAGCGTCTTGAACTGCATCTTCGCCGGCAACAGCCTGTACGCGTTCAATTTCAACGGAAGCGGCACGGTCCCCATCACCAACTGCCTCTTCTACAAGAACAACGATGGTGTCTGCTGGGAAAGCGACCGCTCTATGGGCGCCATCCTGTCGGTGAATGGGAGCAACGGCCTAAACACGGTCATCCCCGGTGCTGCCAACAACATCGAGGGCGATCCCTTGTTTGCAGATCCCGCAGGCGAAAACTACCACCTCCTGGCCGAGTCGCCCTGCATAAATGCGGCAACCGCCACGGGGGCGCCGGCTTTCGACTTCGACGGCGAAGCGCGTCCGTCCCCGGGGCGGGGTGTGGACATCGGTTTTGACCAACTTGTGGACCTCGACGGGGACGGCATGCCCGACTGGTGGGAATCGGTTCGCGGGCTAAACAACGACACCGATGATGCCAACGCGGACCCCGACAAGGACGAACTGACCAACGGCCGGGAGTATCTCCACAGTTGCGACCCGAACGCTGCCGACACGGACGGTGACGGATACCCCGACGGTGAAGCGGTGGCGAAGAGGATCAACCCGCACCAACTGCTGCGCGCCCCGGTGTTCGTGT
>CALDSM010000489.1 GCA_937923585.1 uncultured bacterium | reverse complement strand
TCGGCAGTTTGAAAGGCGTGTCTGTACCTGCTTTTCGCGGCATTCTCGCGTCAAAGCAAGATGCCGTCAGGATGACTCACCACACTGGAACTGCGGTTCAAACGGCGCGCAACCACGGATACAGAGAGAATGAATGAAGCATTCCGTGTTCTGATCGCAGACGACGAGGCGCTCATCTGCAACCTGATACAGGATGAAGTGGAGGCGCTCGGACACCAGGTTGTCGGCCGCGCGCTGGATGGCAGGCAGGCGGTCGAAATGGCCCGGAACCTGCGTCCCGATGTCGTTCTCATGGATATCGTCATGCCGGAGATGGACGGCTTGCAGGCCACCCGGCTGATACAGGATTCCTGTCCGGTGCCCGTGGTACTGCTCAGCGCCTATGATGACATCGGCCTGGTACAGAAGGCGGGCGAGGTGGGGGCCGGTGCCTATCTCGTGAAACCGTCCTGCGCCGCCGAACTGGCGCGCGGCATGGCCATCGCCATTGCGCGTTTCGCCGACCTGACGGCGCTGCGCCGCCTGAACGCGGAACTGCAGAAGGCGCTTGACGAGGTGAAGACGCTGCGGGGCATACTGCCCGTCTGCTCAAACTGCCGCAAGGTGCGCGACGATGAGGGATACTGGCAGGAGGTGGATGTCTCCATCGAGCGTCACCTGGACCTGGAGTTCAGCCATGGTCTCTGCGAGCAGTGCTCCAAAGCGCTTTATCCGCAGGAGTATGAGGCGCTGACGCGGCGAAGGGCCCAGAACAGGGACGCCAACCCGCCTGACGCGCCGACGCGGGAAGACTGACGAGACCCGGTGTACGCGTCAGAACTTCCGGCTGTAGACCAGCGACAGCCAGTTCACCTGCAGCGTGCTTTCTGATCCCGTTCCGAGGCGGGCGTAGAAGTCTCCCCTGTTTGATCCGGTTTGGCTGCCCCGGAAGAAGTGGGCAAGGGCAAGGCTGACCTCGGACCTGTCGTTCACCCTGCACGTGAAGCCGGCACCGACGTGGTCGGTGGCGACATTGGGCACCAGTGCGCTCCCGAAGAGGTGGTCATCGCCCATCGCGCGCGAAGCGTGGGAGTATCCCGCCCGGAATGTCCACCGCGGGCTGGCGGTCCACTCCACGCCCGCCATCACGGCATGCTGGTCATGCCACCCAAGCCCCGCGCCCGCACTGGGCTCGTGAAAGAACTTCACGTCGGACCAGTTGATGAACCGGTAGTCCACCTCAATCTCCACTGTTGGCGTGACCTTGAAGCCAACCCCGGTTTGGAATGTTGCAGGCATGTCCACCGGGTGCGGCGATATGTCGCTGTACCTGCCGAAGCGTTCGGCCCACTGCCGGGATTCCAGCGCCGCGCCGAAGGACCACCGCTCCCAGCGCCGCAGCACGCCCAGGCCAAACCCCGCGCCCGGCGCAGCCTCCCACTTATAGTCACCCTTGCTGGGCAGAAGGCGCGGCGTAATCTGGTCCGTGCGCCCGACGGAAAGGCTTCCGTTGACGCTGGCGCCCAGTATCCATCCGGAGTCAAAACGGTGCGCGTAGGCGAGGGTCAGACGGGGCTGCATGAATTCCTGCCGCCGGTCGTTGCGCCCCTCCAGAAGGCCCACCCAGGAACGGGGCTGCGGAAAATGGACCATGGCGCCGGTGGGAATGTACAGGCCCAGACCGAAGGTGCCCGATTCGCAGGGCAGCACCAGCCCGAAGGACGGCATCCCGTTCCACTCGTCATCCACCATCGTCCCGCAGAAGGGGACATCGGCGATGCCTCGGGTGAGCAGCGTGGCGTGGGAATGAATCACCGTCATCCCCCACTCCAGCCGGCGGTCCAGCCCGTCCAAACCCGCGGGGTTGAACATCATCCATGAGGCGTCGCCGACCGCCGCGACCGCCGCGCCGGCACGACCCACCCGGATGGGGTCGTCCCCAAGCAGCAGAATGCCCTCGGTCGCCGGCGCGCTGTGCACCGCCAATAACACGGCAAGCAGTGCAAGGGCGCCGATGACACCCCTGCCGCTGCGGCAGTGCAATGCGGGTCTTCGATGAATCATCACCAATGGAAATGCTCCAATGTCCGGCTACTGGGGAAAGTCCGGACGGGAAACGGCGACCACATAATTGTTGTCGTGTTCGTGCGCGCCCGCTTGCGCGGCCTTCAGTTCCGTGCTCTTTGCATGGTACGTTTCAAAAGGCGGCGGCGGGTTCCCCACGTGCTCCAGATAGTCGTAGTCCATGGGGTCCACCAGCATGTCCGCAGAGGCCCGCCGGTACGATTCCGCGGAAAGGCGGGTGGGCGATTCGGTGTGACGGAAGGTCTGGCTCCGTAGGTAAAACGTCTTCTGCCCGCGGTCATAGTACAGGTCAACCATCCGCCCCTCCTGCGGATAGTCAATCAGCGAGGCCGTCTGAATCTCGTAGTAGGGATACCGGCCCCCGACCAGCGTCGTCTCGTGGTAGTGCATGTGGCCGCAGAAGTGGGCGATGATGTTCGGCTGGCTGGACAGGAAAGATCGGAACTGCTCGCCGGTCACGGTGACGAAGGGCACATTCTTCCCGAAGTCGTCGCTGGGGTGGTGCGTCACGACGATGACGAACTCCCCCGCGTCCTGGGCCGCCTTCACGGCGGGCTTGAAGAAGGACTCGAACTGTTCCAGCGTCACCGCGCCCGCCGCGTCCACCTCGCCGGGCAGCGCGTCCGGCCCCGCCGTATCAAGCACCACCAGGCGGACGGGCACGTCGAGTCTGGGGCGCGCGGTGTACCGGACGGTCGCAAGCGCCTCGTTCGACCGGTCAAACCCGTGCCCCACGGGCAGCGAGGTCGAGTTCAGCATCTCGTGGACGAAGATCCTGCGCGAGATGAAATGCCTGTCGTCGTCCGGCGGGATGGGGCCCGCCTCCACCGCGTCCAGGTTCAACTGAAGGGTGTCGGGGTCAATCGGCTCGCCGCTGGCGAGCAGCACGGCCGGACTCTGGTCCAGCGTGGGGATCAGCGCATCCTGCGGCGGTGTCAGCAGGTCCAGGCCGAGCAGCCCCACCGCGGTCGTGATTTGCGGGGAGGTCCACTGGACGGGGTCGTCGGCGCTTCGGTCAACCGTGAAGTTCCCCTGGGCCAGGTTGTCATGGTTTCCAAAGGCCGCATACCAGCGTATGCCGGGGGCGAGACCCCGCGCCCTGAAAGGCAGATTGGGGTTGTCCTCCGGCGCGATGGCGCGCAGCGGGCCGTCAAGCGCGCCCGAATCGGGCACGATATTCCGGCCGTCCATGCAGGCGATGAACCAGCGCAGTTCGTTGAACTGGCCATTGTCCGCCAGATCGCCGGTCGCCAGCACGAAATCCACCGGCCGTCCCGCCCCGGCGCCGGCATAATGGCGGCGGTTTATGGCCTGTATGGTTGCGTCGAGCACCTGGGCTGTGTAGGCTTCATGCGGCCGCCAGGAGGCGGGCAGGTAGCTTTCCATCCGGACCGCGCGGCCCGGGCTTTCCTCGTCAAGGATGTGTACATCCGTGATCTGGGCGAAGCGAAGCCAGTGCTCCGCGTTCGGTTCGGGAAGCGTGTCATACACGTAAGAAGAGGGGCATCCCGCCAGTGCGGCCAGCGCAATGGCGGCGCCGGCTAGACCCAGCCGTTTCAAGGGGGCTAGCTCCGCGGGAACAGGGTGTTGAAGATGGACTCCACCAGGGAGACCAGCGTGACCAGTTCGCTCAGTTTTTGGGTCAGGCTGATGTTGTAGTAGTACGCCTTTGCGGGAATGGATTTGCTGACGGGTCTGATGCGTTTCATGCGCTGGCTCCCGGGCGTTTGAGGTTGACGATTACCCCCACGAGCGCCCCCACCTGCGCCACGGTCTGTTCCACGTTCTGGAGAACGGCCTCTTTCTCCAGCAGCGCGAGCGCGCGGGCCGGCGCTTTCATTCTCGACACGGACTTCAGATGTTTCATGGTGCGGTCTCCGGGACGGCCGGTTTAGAAGTCTATCTGCATCCGGCCCTCAAAGATGTCCAGCGTGCCGTTGTAGGCGTACTGGCTGACGTGCGCCTTGACGTAGTTGATCATCAGGCGCGTGTTCGGGGTCATGTACCAGTTCAAACCGGCGGTCCAGTTCTCGCCCTTGCCGCCGATAATGCCGCTTCGGACGTCATAGTCGTTCAGGAGCAGGTTCGAATAGCGCAACGCCAGTTCCCAGGCACCCCAGCCGCCCTTGCCCAAGCTGAAATTGTGACGGGGGATGATGCGGTCAAAATATGCGCCCGCAGTGTTGTAGGGACGGTTTTCGCCGGTCAGGAAGACGCCCGCCTGGACGTAGTACCCGTCGAAACGCCGCGCGCTGGCAAAGTGCCTGTCCAGGTCAATGAGGGTGAGTGTGCGGTGCGGGGGCATCAGGCCGGCCTGCGCGGCCATGTATTCCGCCTGGAGCGAGAAGGGGCCCAGGACCAGCGCCGTTTCGAACGCCCAGCGGTCCACCTTGTCGGCCGGGAAATTGCCCGTGTCCATGTGCAGGTTGCCGAGGTGGGATTCGGGATGGGAGCCCAGGCTGATGTCGCCGTTCGGCGCCTGCCGCATGTAGGAGGCCCCCACGTGAAGCAGGCGGCGGCCCTGATCCGCATACCACGGCAGCCCCGTCACGCGGGTCGCCACATCCCAGTAGGGCCGCTCCTCGTCCACGACCCGGTTAAACACGCCCGCCGCCCAGGTCATGCGTTCGTTGAAGAACGGCGCGGTGAATCCCAGGCCCAGCGCGCGGTACGGCGCAATGGCCTCGGTGACCATGGACCGCTCCATGAAGGTCGTGTGGTTGGACGTGGTAAGCTGTTCCAGCCCGAACGGCTCCGTGAAATGGCCCGCCTGAACATAGCCGAAGAACGGGACATTCTTCATCCCCAGATAGGCGTCCTTGACGGCCGTCTCATCTCCCGCGAAATCCACCTCCAGCGCATACAGGTAGTCGCCATAGAGGGTGCCCGACAGGCTGAGCCGCGTCTCCCGCAGTTCCACCCCGTCCGCCTCCTCGATATCCCGCCCGCCCAGTTCCCAGTACCTGGGGTGATGAAAGGTTGCGACATCCAACATCAGGCGGCCGCCGACCTTGAGCGCAAAATTGCCGTCTTCAGACTCGAAATGAAGGCCCTCCCTCCAATAGGTCTTGAGGGGTGTCTTCCCGTCTTCTGTCGAAGCCGGTGCGGCTGCGGGGGGTTCCGTCGCGGTGGCCGTCGGCCCGGCGGACGGCGCTTCCTGCGCGACGGGGGCGGGCTCGGGGGCGGCCTTGTCTGAAACGCGCGCTTCCAGTTCCGTCACCCGCTTCTTCAGGTCCGCATTTTCCTGGGCAAGCCGCTCGACGGTTTTGGCAAGTTCATTGACGTCCACGTTTCCCGGTGCTTGGGCGAAGGCAGCCCCGGGGGGCACCAGCAGAAGGCTCACCACTATCCAGCGAAACAGACGCATCAGGACGCACTCCGATTTCCACGGATGGCGTTGTGTTGCCGGTCGGGACGGGAAAACTGCTTGAACCGTCCTCACACTCACCAGGCAGTCAGCCCATAACCGCCTGCATCGCCGACTGGCAACCACGCCGTTTGCGGCATTGTATCGGAAGTCCCCGGCGATTCCCAACCCGTCGGCGACAATTCGAGAGACAGTCAGGAATTCCTAATCGCGCCGCTTTAGCCGGACGGCGCGCCCCTTTTGACTGCGGGGGCCATGCCACCGCTTTGCCTTGCCCAGAGCCATATCCTCGCCCGGGGCTGTGACGTATCCAAGAGAAAGCGGTGGCATGGCCCCCGCAGTCAAAATAGGGACGGTGTCACCGCCACACATTGCCCAGACTGTCGGTGCGGCGCGGAATGCCCGCGCAAAGCGCGGCCGCGAGGTGTTCCTGAATGGTCGGGTACATCTCCAGACCCGCCACCGCTTCCACGGGAATCCACGCCACATCGGCCACACGCAGGTCGGCCCCGGTCACATGCGGCGTGCCGCCCGTGATGGACGCCAGGAAGGCCAGTTGCACGATATGGCGCGAGGCATCCGGCGCGATAGCCTCGCAGGCGAACGCCAGATCGCCGGTTTCGGACTCGATGCCGATTTCTTCGCGCAGTTCACGGCGCAGCGCTTCGGACAGGGTCTCCCCCACGTCCGCGCCGCCGCCGGGCAGCACCCAGTACTCGCGGCCGTCCTTGGCGTGCTTTTCGAGCAGGATGCGCCCCTGCTCGACAATGATCGCCGCGACCCGGATGCGGATGAACGGCGCCGTCATGATTCGGTCTCCACGTAGGGGGACAGCGCACCCGCGGCCGGGGCGTCCACCTCCACCTCCAGCAGAATGTCGTTGCCCTCGTAGGTGGTGCGAAGCACCCGGCCCCTGTCATGGATGCGCCCCAGCACCGCCGCCTTGTCCTGCGGAATGCGCAGGCGCAGCCGCGTCCGCCGCGCGCCGATATGGTCCGCCACGGCCCGGAGGAGCGTGTCGAGCCCGGCACCCGTGCGCGCGGACACCGCCACCGAGGGTTCGCGGCCCGAAAGCAACCCCTCGATTTCCTCGCGCGCCAGCAGGTCCGTCTTGTTGTACACCCGGATGATGGGCACCGCGGCCGCGCCGATTTCCTCCAGCACCTGGCGCACCGTGCGGATGTGCTCCTCCATCGCGGGATGCGCCGCATCGGCCACCACCAGCAGCAGATCGGACTCGTTGACCGCCTCCAGAGTGGCGCGAAACGCGGCCACCAGCGTGTGCGGCAGCCGCCGCACAAAGCCCACCGTGTCGGCCAGCAGTACCTCGCCGCCGCCGGGCAGCGCGCAGCGCCGCACCAGCGGATCGAGCGTGGCAAAGAGCTTGTTCTCGGCAAACGCACCCGCACTGGTAAGCGCATTCAGCAGCGACGATTTGCCGGCGTTCGTGTAGCCCACCAGCGCCACCCGCGGCGCGCCCGTCTCGTTGCGCTGCTTGCGCTGGACGCGCCGGTCCTGGCGCACCTCCTCCAGTTCCTCCTTCAGCCGGCCGATGCGGTAACGGATGACGCGGCGGTCCACCTCCAGCTTCTGTTCGCCCGGACCGCGCACACCAATGCCGCCCTGCTGGCGCATCACCGAGCCGCGTCCGGCCAGACGCGGGAGGATATACTGCAACTGGGCCAGTTCCACCTGTTTGCGGCCCTCGCGCGTCTGCGCGCGCTGCGCGAAGATGTCCAGGATCAACTGGGTCCGGTCAACCACCTTGACCTCAAGCGCCTTTTCGAGTTTGCTCCCCTGCGCCGCCGTGAGGTCCGAGTCGAAAATGACGACCTCGATTTCCTTCTCCTGCACCGCCGCCTTCATCTCCTCCAGTTTGCCCGCGCCGACCAGCGTGGCCGGATTCGGCCGGTCGCGGTACTGGACCATGGTCAGCACGATCTCCGCGCCCGCCGTCCAGGCCAGTTGGCGCAGTTCCTCCAGCGAGTCCTCCACCTCCAATTCACTGTCGCCCGGCAGCGCCACACGCACCAGCATCGCTTTCTCCGTCACCGGCGGGCGGGGTATGTCTATCATTTTCGAGTCGTCAACAACGGGCATGAATGCATGATCCTCCTGTGAGTAGCGAAGTATACCACAGCGGGGGAGTTGAACCCGGGCGGAGAAATACTGTAAACCATGGGGAACTCAACAGAAGGAGACTCGGGAAATGGGGCTTTACGCGGAGAAGGGTAACGTTCTGGTCGGCATGATTATGCGCCTGGCCTCGATTCTGTCAGCGGTCATATTCGTCGTTTTTGCGATCGTGTTCTACACGCAGGCAAAGGCCGAACAGGATGCTCAAACACGCCTGTTCATTCTAATCTTCTTCGGTGGCATCGCTCCCCTTGGCACACTCACCGTCTTGAATATGCTCAGTCTGTATGTCATGCAAATCGCGGAGGTCACCCCCGATGAAATTGTGTGCATGCCCATGCTGGCCAAGTGGATTCCGAGACTTGCCTGGCGTGTGCCCATCCAGACAGTGAACGATGCTTCCGTGATTGACTACGCTGCCATCGCGGAACGGCTCGAAAGGGAGGGGGCCGGGGATGGTGCCCGCATTACCTACTTCGAGGAAAAGGGCAAGAAGGTCGACAATAACTTTACAAACGCGGCCATCGTGGACGGCGAAGGCATTCCCCTGCGCG
>CALDSM010000488.1 GCA_937923585.1 uncultured bacterium | reverse complement strand
CGTGCTGGCAGTCCACTGCAACTGGGCATTTGCGGGAATTTCGCCCGTCCATTGCAGTTGAACGGGCACCGTTTCGCCGATGCGGACCATGGGTGTGCTGAAGGAGACCTGCACCGGTGCCGCAAGCAGCGACACGACCAATGTCAATGCGCCAAACATCTGCGCGCCGGTCTCCTGACTGGTTTCTAAAACATCCGTCTTCCGGCACAGGTTGTGCCGTTCGGCAAAGTGGGAATTATGCGTTCAAGCCGTGTTTTCCGCAATTGGTATGCAGGGCAAACAACACGCCTCAGGCGCCGTTTCTTCCATGTCCGGCCCGGGGTCTGCAAACCGTTATCTGTGAGTCGGCAACAATACAGTCAAACCCGGCGGCGTGTTACCGGGTACCGGAGATGCGGACGTGGGCTCTGGGACGGCGAATAAACGGGGGCGGCGGAGTTGTCAATGGCGGCTTGTCACTTCGGGGTCGGGCTGGCCGGGGCCGGCCCCGATGCCGGAACGAATCGCGCCGTGATGACGCAGTATCCCGGCAACAGCAGGTCCACCTCTTCCATTGCTGTCTCTCCCGGCGCGCCGTCCCATGCGCCGAGCTTCCAACCCGGGGCCGGACGGGCGCGCAGGCTCATCATGGCGCCCCTCGGCCGGATGTAGTCGCCCGGTTTGGGTTCTACGGTGCCCTGCCCCTCGACGCGCAGTGTGAACAGTACGTTGTCGCAGGCGCCGGACCTGTGGATGCGCAGTCCCTGCGCTTCCAGCCTGGGCACCTGTTCGCACACGAAACCGTCGGGTAGCGGGTTGCCCTGCATGGCGACGTCCATTTCCTGGTTGCCCGACTCCCAAAGCTCGGTCACCGGTTTGATGTCGGCGACGGCGTTGCCGCGCAGGTCCGCCTCGCGCAGGTTCTTGAATTGCTGCAAACCGGCAAGGGAACGGATGCGCGGCTCCCTTCGGCCCCATTCCAGCGTCTTGATTTCGGACAGATCCTCCTTCGTCAACGGCCCATCCCACTTTCCCAGCGCCATGCGCGCGGCGCATTCGAGCACCGGGTCGGGAATCAGCGCGCGCGGCTCCAGGGGCAGCGTGCCGGTGCGGCACAGGTCGGCGTATTCTCCGGCCAGCATGAACACGCCGCCGCCGGCCTTCACCCGGTCCAGAATGTCGAGGAACTGGTCCCAGCCCTTCATGAACGGTTCAAGCGGGGGATGCACCTGCAATATGACCGTACCCTGCGCGGGATCGTGGCTTTTCAGATAGCAGTCCACGCTGGGCACGCCGTCGGAACCCTCGATTTCACCGCCGCCGCGGGGAATGACGAACAGCCCGGAGTTTCCCCACCCGGAGAACCAGACGTCCATGTCCCGGCCCACCGTGCGCAATGCGGTGATCGTGGCCTTGTCCCACTTGTTGAACGGCGCGCCGAAGGTGCGCATCCGGATGCCGAACACATCCTGCACGATCT
>CALDSM010000487.1 GCA_937923585.1 uncultured bacterium | reverse complement strand
TGGTCGTGCGCGAGACTTGCAGGAGCGGCTGGCCGACCTGGGTTGCCGAGACGATGACCGTCTGGCTGCCTGCGTTGGAGGTGATCGCAATTTCGCCGCGGGAGACGCCCTGGGCGGGCAGGGCCGAACGGTTGAGCACCACCTGGATGAAGGCGACATCCGTGGTGATGGAGCCTTCCACGCGGCTGCCGGGCGCGCCACCCTGCGCGGAGATGTCAATCCACGGGATGTCCTCGGTGATTGTGTAGGCCAGGGTTCCGCCGCCTGCGTTCTCGACGCGGAAGTTGGCGGAGGTTGCCGCCCCCCCCAGCGCGATGGTCAGGGGTGTGACCGATAGCTGGGGCAGAAAGGGGCAGCCCGCCAGCAATGCCAAGACCAGACCCATGCCGGTCCAGGCGGCGCAACGTCTTGTGAACGACATACCTTCTGTCCTCTTTGCGGTGCGGGCCGTCGGGGACGCCGCGCGCATCGGTTTACGTTCAGCGGACGCTTGCCGTGATCGGCGTGCGTTCCGTGCCAAAAACGTCTGTGTTGAGCAGCAAGTTTGCCTCGTAGTCGCCGGTGGGCAGGCCAGTCGCATTCAGCGTGAGGCCGACGCTTGTCTGTGCTCCGGGGGCGAGCGTTGTCTGCGCCCCGGCGAGATTGATGGTGATTCGTCCGTCAAGGCTTCCGATGGATGACGGAATGGCCAGCACGCCTGCGGTCCACGCAAAAGTGTCGAGCCGGTTGTTTCGCAGGGTCACCGTTGCCGACCCGGCCGAAAGGTTGATGGAGGCGGGAACCGTCAACAGCCCCGGCCGCGTGGCGTCGTCGGGATAGGGGTCCTGGAAGTCGGGCAGACCGTCCGCGTCGTGGTCCCAGGCACCGTCCGCCTCGGGATCGATTCCTGGGAGGGCCAGGTCCAGCACGGTGCGGCCCGCGGGGGCCGTGTCGGATTTCTCTCCGATGAGCAGGGGCCGGTCAAGGCAGACCGGTCCGTCGGGGTAGAGGAAGAACACGGTGCGCGACGGGCCCTGCGGCGTTGCGGGAGCCAGATAAATATCATTGTCGGCGCGCATGTCGAGCGCGATGACGGGGTCTGCCCCGGCCGCAAGGCAGGCCACCGCGTAGTCGTACACGTCGGTGAAGCGGATTCGCAGGAGATTGCCCGAGACTCCGTATCCCAGCGTGTTTGCCTGGTCGGTGAGCATGGTGAAGATGCCGTCGCCCTCGGAGATGAGCCGCCATGAGGAGGCGAACGGGTCTGACGAGACAAGCAGGCCGTCGGGGGCAAGCGACACGTCCATCTTGACGTTGGCAAAAGCCGCCGCGGCCGCCGCGGGAACCTCGGGACCCATGCCCGGGATGAGGCGGACGCGGAAGCGGTTCACGCCGCGCGGGACGTAGTCCGCACGCAGGCAGACTTCGGCGCGCACGGCCTCGGTGAGTGTGGGGGCCGTAATATCGGTGACTATTCCGCTGGTGGTCAGGGACAACTGTCCTGCCCGGACGTCGCCCTGGTAGAACAGGCCGTCATTTTCGTAGAAGCCGGTGATGACATTTCCGTTGTTCTGTGTGTAATTGACCCGGATGGAATACTTGCCCTCTTTTTGCAGGGGGGTGACGTAGGAAAGCACGATCTGGTTTTGCAGATCGGACCAGATGCGTCCCGGGTCGTCGTACATCACGGACGACAGGTCCGTGATGGTGGTGTTGGTGCCGTCCAAGGTCATATAGACCACGGCCGCGCCCTCGCCGCTGTCGGAATGCACCAGCAGTATTCCGCCCACCTGGTGCAGCGGCGGTGCACCCGCCTGGGCGGGATCCACCGTCACGCTTATGCTTGTTCGTCCGCCGGCCGCAGTGGAGCCTGCATTGGGGGCAATCGAGGTGACCCACGGCAGCGAACCGTCGGGCACAATGGTCCAATTCAGCGTTGACTGTCCGCCGTTGACCACGTCGAAAGCGAGGGTGTTTGTCCCCGTATTGGGTGCGGACTCCAGCACGAGGCCGTTCTCATTTCCGAGGAGTTTCACCAGATTGATTGCATTTCCCGCGCTGTAGCAGTGGCCGCCGGTCTTGTCTGCCGCCGTGAGCAGGGAGGCCGAGTCCACGGGGGACTTGGGTGCATAGGCCAGCGGATACAGCCGCACCCGGTTGTCCCTGGCGAGGTTGGTGACCGCGTCGGAGGACTGTGTTGAGGAATTGTCGCGCCCGTCGGTGATGAAGACAACGGCACGGATGTCTGCATCGTCGAAGGACAGCGTTTCGGGCGGGTCTTCGGCAGCCAGGCGCTGGATCGCGTCGGCCACGGCATCCCAGACTTCAGAGGTGCCGTGCAGATCGGCGGGAACACTGAAACTGGCGAGCGCCTTCTTGAGCGCCGCGCGGTCGGTGGAGAAGGGATAAATCAGCCGGTTGGTCTGCTGCCGGTCATTGTAATACATGAGCGCGACGCGGTAGCTGTAGGGCAGGTCGTCTATGAAGCGCGCCGCAGCCTCGCGCACCTGTTCAATGACTTCGCCCTGTGCCAGGGGATTGATCGAATCGCTTGTGCCGGTATTGTAGAGACTGCCGGTATAGTCCAGCATAAGGACAAGGTTGGTTTTTAGAATCTCGGGGCCGGAGACGTTAAGGGTGACCTCGTTGAGGTCCACCTCGACGCCGTCCTCGGACATGGCGAAACTCAGGCGCTCCCGGTCTTCGCTGGTCATGGTGGGAATTGCGCGGCCGGAGGTGTCGCGGACGAGGAACGCCCAGCGCTGGAGGTAGGGGGGGCGTGCGCGGTTGATTGCGCCCTCGACGACGAGCGGTGGCCGTTCCACGCGCACTTTGATGGTAACCGCCGGGACGGCAGTGATGGGTGCCTGATAATCCTGGTCCCATGCGGTGATGGTAATGTCTCGGTATTCCACGTCCTCGGTCATGGCCGACCGGTCCACCACGACGGTGACGGGGACGGCATCAATCATGATGTTTGTGCCGGGGATGTAGATCATGTTGCCGGGGCCGCTCAGTTCACCCTCGCGGGGCGCCACGGAGACAAGCACTGGATTGGCTGCGCCCTGGTCGTCATCTGCGATCTTGAAATTCAGCCGCGACTCCGTGGGGCCGGTGTTGCACATCCAGAAGGTCTTCTCGATGTCGGTGCGGCCAAAGTCCAGTGAGCTAATTAGGTTGACCTCGGGACGGCTCGTGTTGGGCGGGGGGGCGTCCGACGGGGCAATCACCGGCAGCGAGAGTTTTTCCAGTGACAGGGGAATGGCAAGGAATCCGTCGCCGGAACGGACGATTAATTCGTAGTTGCCACTGCCGGCAAGCACCTTGGTCACGTCGGTGACGCGCACGGCCACCTCGGTGGCCTCGCCGGGAAGCGTTCCCGCCTGGTTGGGCGTGGCCGATATGGTCGCCGGAGCGGACGGGTCGGTGAGATTGTTGATTTCGATGGTCCAGTTGCGGGACTGGGCGCCGGTGTTGGTGATGGTCAGGGTGGAGGCGGGTTGTTCCGGCTGCTCCGCGCCTTCGGCCAGATTGTCCGCCGCGCTCGAATCATAATAGAGGGCGAGCATTTCGGACGGCACGACCTCCAGGCCCGGAAGGGCTGCGCCGAAGGTTATCTGGACAATCCCCTGGCCGCCGTTGGAATCCACCAGCAGTTGGAAATCTCCGCGCACCTCGGTCCATGTCACGGTGACGGAGGTGCTTTCGCCGGCCTGGGTGGTTCCCGGATTGGGGGTAACCGTCATGTCCGCCGGTAGCGGCTGGGCTTCGTTTGCGGTACCGCCCGCCGGAATGAACGAAACGGTCCAATCAAAGGGGCCCGTGCCGGCGTTGAGCACGGCAAACTGGGCATTCAGGCTGCCGGGCCGCAGGGCCACGCGGGCGGGGGCCACAGACAGCGTGCTTTGCACGGTAATTGACACGGGCACCACCTGGACAAAGGTGCCGGACGTGAACCGCAGGGCGGTGTTGGTGTAATCGCCCGCGCGCAGCGCGCCACGGTCGGCGGTGAGGGTTACCCGGCTGATGCCGGGCGCAGTGTCGGCCTGTGTTTTGTCTTCGGCAAGCCAGGGAACCTCCTGGGGGACCCAGGCTGCGTCCGCATTTTCCCGGACGACCTCTTCAAGCGCCCAATGCACCGTTCGCGAACCGCTGTTGGTGATGACGAGGTCAACTTCCGTCCGGTCAGTGCCGAAGGTCACCGCCCCCGGTGTGATGTTCAACTGCGGAACCAAGGGGCACCCCGCCATCGCGAGCATTCCCGCCAGCAGTATGAGCGCGCCCATTCGGGGTCTGACAAGTGTCATAGGAACCACCTCGTCATTGATTCGTCACCCGGAGCGTGCGCACCCGACGGGGCGCGACGCATACATATCGGGCCGTCACTTCGTTGTCGTGGTTGTCGCCGTACCCTGTGTGTCAGGGGCGCCGATAATGATTGTAACGCCGTTGTTCAGAAGGACTTCGCGTGTTGACGCGAAGTTCGGCAGGGGATTGCCGGAACTGTCTGTCGTGGTTGCTTCGGGAAGCACCACCACGTTTCCGGCACCCAGGCCGCCCGCCTGGGAATTTGCCGCCAGGGGCTGCCAGTCAATGATCTCATTTCCGATACCGAAAAGGACCAGTTCTTCGAGGTGCACCATGCCGGCCAGTGCCTCGATGTTGGTGATGCTGTTGTCTCCCAAGTCGAGCCGGACGAGATTGGTCAGGCTGTTCAGCGGTGTGACGGACTGAATCAGGTTCGTGCGCAGATTCAAGACGGTCAGCGAGGTGCAGTACTGCAGTCCCTCCAGTGACCTAATATTGAGTCCCACAGCCTGGACCTCGCGCACCTTGGCCAGTTCTGACTTGAACAGCGGGCCGAAAGGCTGGTCGAGCGAGGCGCGCACCGCCGATTCAAGGGCGCGGTCGGGGAAGTACACCACGCCCAGCAGGCCGCAACCGGAGAGGCAGAAGGGCACACACAGCGCCACAGCCACCCACCGCATCCGCATCATCATGGCGAACACTTTCATAACCTTTCCCTTATGTCGGCTTCCTGCCGCATCCGCCCAATCGGGCACGCTCTCCACACCGTCTTGCAGATGTTCATCCAAAGGCACATCCGCCTGCAAATGCTTACAACACGATTCCCACGCGGAACGCACGCCGTCCCACACAGGATCTTAATCTGCACCAGCCGTTGGCGGCTGGGTTTAGAATCGGGCTTAGGTACCCGAGGTCGTTCCGGTGCTGTTCGGGGTCGGAATCGCACACTTGGAGTTTATCCAGAGAGCCACGGGCGCAGAACCACCGAAGAAACCCAACAGGGCACTGAACAACTCTGCAAAACGGCAGATGAAGTCCTGATAGTCATTCGCTGCAACGACCTTCTGTCGGCACATTGGCCTTACATGTTTCACGACATACACCTCCGCTGGGCACACATACCCAAGTTTGAAAACGAGCATAAACTACACATTTGTAAATAGATTACCCCAAACTGCGCCAGTTGTCAAGGGTTTATTCACCCGGAAACCACAAATTTCTACGGTTCGCGGACAACGCGAAGGCCCATGAATTGGAGCAAATGGGTCTGGTTTGGAAGGAAAATGCCCCGTGCGGCAGCACGGCATTGTGCTGAATCGGATGTCCAGTTCCCGCCCCGATAGCGGTAAATAACCTCCTTGCCGGACTCACCAGAGGGCTGACACCATTCGGCGGCATTCCCATGCATGTCATAGATTCCCCATTTGTTGGGCATGAGTCTGCCCACCGGGTGGGGTTTCTGTTCACTGTTTACAGTATACCATGCGTATTCCGGCAACAGGGCGGCATCCTCGCCGCAGGCCCATGGGGTGGCCGTTCCAGCCCGACAGGCGTATTCCCACTCGCTTTCACTGGGCAGGCGGTATCTGTTGTTGCCCCGTTCAGTCAGTTTCTTAACGAAACTGAGTGCTTCCTCGTAGGAGACTCCAGTGACTGGGAGGTCCGGCAGGTCGAAATCGGGGGTCATTCGTTCCGGGGGGGTGCCGACAACCGTCACATACTGGTCCACGGTAATTTCAGTGCAGCTGACCCAGAATCCGCGGGAAAAACGGACCTCCTGCTGGGCCTCATCAACAACGTGTTCCCTTTCAGTCACCGGACTACCCATGATATAAAGTCCTGCGGGAACCCAGACAAAAGTTATGCTGTCGGAAATGCGTTCGGTGCCCGCTTTGCGATGGGTTTCAGGGTGCCACCATGGGCCATTGTCCGAATTGCCGGCACCCAACAGCGCGGGAATGACCGCCGCCGCGAGAAGCAGCGCGGCTGCGGTGGCCACCACGGCTGCTCGCTGTCCCTCGCTCACTTTGTCGTTTTCCCAGACCAGGAACCGTACCCCTGCGGCCAGAATGAACAGGACTATTCCCCACGAGGCCCAGCGCGGCAGGAAGACCAAGATCCCGAACACCCTATCCACTGAGGCGAGGAAGGTTCCGGCAACCCACAGCAGGTTGTCCCCTCCAAAGAGCACCGACAGGAAGTAATACAGCATCAGCGACAGGAGCGGCACTGCGATGATCGCGACCAGCCGCGTTCGGTTGTTCATCCGGTTTCCGCCTCCATATTACCGGGCATGTTGGTCCCATCCTTACCAAGAGACTGCCGCGCGTCATGCGGCACAGGTTTCTCGCCGCGGACTTCCTTGCAGGCAACTGGTCAGCCGATTGGCGTTGGCTGTCCCGTTCTTCTCTCTTGCTCTCCAATTCTGCCCGAATTTGGATTCGCCATTTCCATGATTCCCAAACTGGAGCACGAGCGAGCAGTCCAGCGTGTTACCTTTGCAGAATCCACCTGCCGTCATGCTAACATAGCCCCGGCAAAAGCCTCCAGCCATCCGGCGCGGAGGTTGCCGCATTCTTCACGGTGGAACGCACAGACGGCTGAATGAGCGACAAGTCCGGAAATTTCCTGATTGGCGCGGTGTTGCCCGCGCGGTGGCTGATGGAGGGCGAACTCGCCCCCCATCTGGCGCTGGTGCGCGGGCTTGGCCACAGCGCGGCGCTGGTGCCGCTTCCCTGGTCTCAGATAGAGCCGCAGGCGGGCCAGTTCGATCTTCCCGTGCTGGCCCGCTGCAGGGTTGCGCTCCAAAGCCTGCGTGCCGCGGACGTGGAACCCGTATGCATTCTATGGGATGATGACACGCCCGCATGGTTTGAAGAACGGGGCGGGTGGACGCATCCAAAGGCTGCGGAGGACTTTCAGGTCTACGCGGCCCATGCCGCGAAGGTTCTTGCGCAGCACTGTTCCTGGTGGGTGCCGCTTGCCGAAGCGGAGTACCGGCTCGCGCAGGCATATCCGGAAAAAGGAAGGTCCGGATACCGCGATGCTTTGGTGCAAACGGTCCGCGCGCACAATGACTGCGCCAAGGCGCTGCGCGCGGTGCGGCCGGACGCCAGCGTGGGCCTGTCGGTGCGGGTTTTCTCCGCCGAGCCGGCGGACGAAGACAGTCCCTGGGATTGCAGGGCCGCGCGGCGGCTGGAATACCGGCTCAACCGGCGCATGGCGGCGCGCCTGCAGGAAACCGGCGGAGCCAATGCCTTCGATTTCGTCCTTGCTTCATGGGGCGGCGTTGTTTCGGCATGGTTTTCCCCACGACAGTGGCAGCGTGAATGGGTGCTCACCGTGGGCGAAGACCGCCAACAAATCTCCCTGCAGGACGCGCGAAAGGACAGCGGCCGTTTCGACGAGACCATGTTTGCGCTGTCCGCCCATCGAAAGCCGCTGGTGGCGGTGGGAGAGGCGGCCTCACACTCCGAGCTGCATGGCACACTGGACGCCGTGGCGCAGCGTCGTGTTGGGGAAGGCGGCGACTGGATAAAGGGTTTCCTGCTCCGCGCTCCGGTGGACAGGGCCGAGTGGGAGCGGAACAGCGCGCTGCTGGAATCCATGCGCGAGCGCACAGATGAACCCGGAGCGGCGGCTCCGCAGCCCAATGGGTCGGCGTTTGAAGCCGATTTCGATGAAGACACCATGTTTACCTGAGCTTTGGGGCTTGGAAAGCAGAGGCGGGGAGGATGCTGCAAACAGCGGTGGACAGTGTTTTTTTGCCCTGCCCTGCACAAGGCCCCGGTGGCTTGCGGGGACTTTGAGAAGCGGCGGCACAAGGAGGCGCATCGCATGATTGTCGCTATGGAAGGCGGCGCAACGCACACGCGGGCCGGACTGTATGCCGGTGACGGCGCCTGTCTTGCCGAGGTGGAGGCGGGACCCAGCAATCCGGTGGCATACGGAACCGACACCGCCGCCTTAACGCTGATTGAACTGGCCCGACGACTTCTTGCCGGACGGGAGGTGCCATCGCTGGAGGTGTGGGCCGGTCTCGCAGGGGCCGGTACGGCAACCGTTCAAAACGCGCTCGCGGAGCGCCTGGGCCCCGCTTTGGGCGCGCAGCGCGTGTGCGTGACCACGGACCTGCATCCGGTGCTCTTTGCCAACGCCGGTCCGGGCGGCGGCGTGTTGAGCGTTGCGGGCACCGGTTCGGCGGTGATTGGGAAGGACCATTCGGGCAGGGTGCTGCGCATCGGCGGGCGGGGCACCCTGTTTGGTGATGACGGCAGCGCCTACGGCGTGGCGGTGGAGGCGCTTCGCGCCTGTGCCGCGATGGTGGACGGGCTTGGGCCGGACACGGCCCTGCTGGAGCAACTACCCATTGCGGCGGGACTGGGCTCATTCGAGGAATTTGTAGTTTGGTCGGGGACCGCCGGGAAGAGTGTTGTTGCGGATTTGGCGCGCACGGTCGCGGCGGTGGCGGACGGGGGGGGGGCTTGCGGGGACGCGAGCCCCCCCGGGGACTATGTGGCGCGGGCATGCATTGAGGAACAGGCGCGGCGACTAGCGGCGCAGGCGGTGACTGCGGTTGAACGCCTCCATCTGGGCAGTGGCGCACGGATCTTCCTGCACGGGTCGCTGCTCATCGAATGTGAGCGTTTTCGGTCGGCATTCCGCGAATCGGTGGATCAGTACATTGAGGCCCAGTTCATGGAATGCTCTCACACGGGCCATCGGGCAGTCTATGAAGCCTTCCGCAGGGCGGGTTCCGTCCCTGGGTGGGCGACGACCTGGCAGCAGAACGGGGCGACCCTGACTTGCGATATCGCGGCCCCGACGGAAGGGAAAGTCACTTCGACGGCCACGTTGGACCAACTGGACGCTCTCGGGATTGTCAGGTTCATGAACCGGCTTGACGCCGCGCTTCCGGGGGTCGTGGCGGCCCAGGAAGCTGTCCTTGCCAAAGCCGTGGAGACCGCCGCAAAAGCCATCAGGAGCGGGGGCAGAATAATCTATATGGGCGCGGGAACCAGCGGGCGCCTGGGCGTGCTGGACGCATCGGAGTGTCCGCCGACTTTTGGCGTGCCGCCTGAACGCGTTGTCGGGCTTATTGCCGGGGGAGAGCGCGCCCTGCGCGAGAGCGTTGAAGGCGAGGAGGACAACCGGGATGCCGGTGTGGAGGACTTGGACCGGCTTGAACCCTGCGACAAGGACTTTGTGGTCGGCATAGCCGCCTCCGGTTCCACACCCTACGTGGCGGCGGCCCTCGACCGCGCCAAGCATCATGGTTGCGCCACGGCCCTTGTCTGCTGCAATCCCGCGCCGTCGGCGCGGGCGGACATCATGATTTGTCTGGCGACCGGTCCAGAGGCGTTGTCCGGATCAACCCGTCTTCGTGCGGGCACCGCCACGAAGATGGTGTTGAACATCATTTCCACCGGCGCCGTGGCGTTATCCGGATACGTGTACCGGGGCCTGATGGTGGAGATGAGGCCAACCAACGCCAAATTACGTCTTCGGGCGGCGCGCATTGTGGATGCTGTCGCCGGCACCGGCCAGGCGGCTGCCACTGAACTGCTCAAGACGGCGAACTGGTCCATCCCAACGGCAATCGTCATGGCTTTGAGAAAAGTGGACCATCCCACCGCTTGCGGGTTGCTGGGAAGCGGAGCAGCGCGCCTCCGGGACATTATTGGAACGGACGATGCGGTTTTGTGAAGGATAGGTGTGTGTGGGGAGGCTCCCACTGGCATGGATCGAAGAGGAGGGACGGCCGACTCATACCCTGATCACGAGGAACTCCGGCAGAAAAATAAGTTGACAAGGCAACAGTTCAGAGTGATAATGAAAAAAAAGTATAATATTGGCGAAGTGGAAGCAATGATACTTGGTGTCTGGCACCGCGACAGACGGGTCGAAGTCCGCGGATATTGCGGGAATCCGCGAAACGGTCGGATGGGACCGGAAATTGCCCATTCAACCGGCGATTGGCGGGCCACGCGGAACTGGGTTTATAATCAGTCTGGAGAGTGAAACCGATGGCCCGGCACCGTTGACTTTGCTTTGCTGCGGATTCGGTGAGGGCGCGGGTTTGTGCCTGCAGAACGCCCGGGCATTGCAGGATACAGGCCGGATACCCAGAGATACTGAGACGCTGTTTCACAGAGGTTGAATTGGAGCGTTCCTTCTTATGAACTTTGAGGACATTCAAAACAGGCGCGTCCGCTACGGCATCGGCCTGATGTCCGGGACCTCATGTGACGGGATTGATGCGGCGCTGGTGCGCATCAAGGGAACCGGTCCCGGGCTCGCGATGAAGCTCATCGCGCACCACAGCTTTCCCTACGAGCAGGAACTGCGCAACCGTCTTCTCACGGAACACATGTCGGCCAAGGAAGTGTGCCTGCTGGACTTTGAACTGGGCGACCGCATGGCCGAGGCGGTGCTGACCATGGTGGACATCGCGCAGGATGAGCAGGTGCAGGTGGATTATGTGGCCATTCACGGGCACACGATCTGCCATTACCCGCCCGAAGGCGGAGTGGACCGTTTCGGCACGCTGCAAATCGGCGAGCCCGCTGTGATTGCGCAGCGCACGGGCATTCCGGTGGTGTCCGATTTCCGCGTGCGCGACATGGCGGCCGGGGGCCAGGGCGCGCCGCTGGTGCCCTATGCGGACTGGCTGCTGTTCCGCCGCGACGACCGCACCATGGTGTGCCTGAACATCGGCGGCATTGCCAACATGACGGTGGTTACCCCCCAGTTCGAGGACATATTTGCCTTCGACACGGGTCCCGGAAACATGGTTATTGACGGCACGGTGCGCCTGCTTTCGCGGGGCCTGCGCATGTACGACGAGAACGGGGAGGCGGCGCTGCGCGGCAAGGTGATTGACGAGTTCCTCGAATACCTGCTGAGCGATCCGTACTTCGCCAAGGACCCGCCCAAGAGCACCGGCCGCGAGCGATTCGGTGTGGATGTCTATCTGCGCGACGCGCTGGCCAACCGCCGGGAGCATTCCTATGAGGACCTTGTGGCCACGGTGACGCAGGCGGTGGTGCGCAGCATTTCGGACGCGTACAAACGCCACGTGGCGCCGAAGCACGATGTGGCGCACATGATTGTCGGCGGCGGCGGAGCGATGAACAACGCAATCATGCTGGGCCTGCGCCGGGCGCTTCCGGACGTGAAGATTTTCATCAGCGACCGTGTGGGCATTTCATACGACTCGCGCGAGGCGATTGCCTTTGCCATACTGGGCAACGAGACGCTGTGCGGCACGCCGGCGAACGTGCCCCAGGTGACCGGCGCGAGCGGCCGGGTGCTGCTCGGAAAGATCACGCCGGCCTAAGCGGCCGGCAAGAAACGAAGGGCCTCCATTTCCATGATTAGCCAGGAACTGCTTGACATCCTTGTCTGTCCCGAAAACAGGACTTCGGTGCATCCGGCCGATGACGCGCTGATGGCGCGCCTGAATGCGGCCATTGACGCGGGTACGGTGAAGAACCGGGCGGGCGACACGGTGACGGACCGCGCGGACAGCGGACTGGTCCGCGAGGACGGCGCCTACCTCTATGTTGTCCGCGACGACATTCCGGTCATGCTCATGGATGAGGCCATCCCGCTTGGGCAGCTAAAATAGTCCCCCTCAGCCTTATGCCTGTCCTGTCCGCGCCGATGCGGCACACCGGCGCTGTTGGTGCATCTCATGCTTCGTGTCAGTGACATTGCCCTTCCCCTGGACCACCCCGAACCGGCGCTGCGCGCCAGGGTTGCCTCCGTTCTTCGTGTCGCGCCTGAAGATCTGCGCGAATGCCGCTTGGTCCGGCGTTCCGTGGACGCGCGCAAGCGCAACGCCATTGCACTCATCTACACCGTGGACGTTGTCCTTGACAATGAGCCGCGCCCGCCGGCCGGCGGGAAGATTGCCGTTGCACCAGACACGCAATACCGTTTCTCGATGCCGCCGCCCCGTCCGCTGCCGCACCGGCCCGTGGTCATCGGGGCCGGTCCGTGCGGCCTGTTCGGCGCGCTGCTGCTTGCCCAGAACGGGTTTGAACCCATCCTGCTTGAGCGCGGCAAACCCGCCAAGGAGCGCGCCGCAGACGTGCATGCCTTCTGGCGTTCGGGCACGCTGAATCCCGCCTCCAACGCACTGTTCGGCGAGGGCGGTGCGGGCACCTTTTCCGACGGCAAGCTGACCACGCAGATCAAGGAGCGCGAAAACCGCTGTGCCAAGGTGCTGACGGAACTGGTGGCGGCGGGCGCGCCGGAGGAAATTGTCTGGCTGCACAAGCCGCACATCGGCACAGACAATCTGGTGCGGGTCGTGGAAAACCTGCGCAGGGCCATAGAACGGCATGGCGGTGAGGTGCGGTTCAACAGTCGGGTGCGCGAGGTAATGGTCGAGGGGACCTCGGTCTGCGGGGTTCAGCTCGAAGACGGAACGGAGATCGCGACGCGGCATGTGCTGCTGGCCGTCGGCCACAGCGCCCGCGACACCTTCGGCATGCTGCACCGGCAGGGCGCGGCCATGGCGCAGAAGGCATTTTCCATC
>CALDSM010000486.1 GCA_937923585.1 uncultured bacterium | reverse complement strand
AGATCTGATCGTGACTGGAGTTCAGACGTGTGCTCTTCCGATCTTCACCGAAATCGTGTAGATGTCGGCCAGGTACATTTCGAGGGGATTCTCGGTCTTCGCGCCAAACTCAAAACTGGGCGTCGGCGAGGTCGGTCCCATCACGAAGTCGCATTGCTCAAACGCGTCGTCAAAGTCCTTCTTGATCAGCCGCCGCACCTTCTGTGCCTTGAGGTAATAGGCATCATAGTACCCGCTCGACAGCACGTAGGTGCCCAGCATGATCCGCCGCCGCACCTCGGGGCCAAAGGCTTCCGACTTGCTCAGCACGTACATTTCCTCGACGCTCTTGGCTGACGGGTTGCGGTAGCCGTAGCGCACGCCGTCAAAGCGCGCCAGGTTGGCGCTGGCCTCGGCCGTGCAGATGATGTAGTAGGTCGCAATGGCGTAGTCCGTGTGCGGCAGCGACACCGGCACGATCTCCGCGCCGCCGCTGCGGAACACCTCCACCGCCGCCTCCACCTTCTCGCGCATCTCAGCGTTGAGCGCCTCGGTGAAATACTCCCTGGGGAGTCCGACGCGCAGGCCCTTCACGTCGCCCGTCAGGGCTTTCGTGAAATCGGGCACGGGCAGGTCGGCAGAGGTCGCGTCGCGCGGGTCGCGCCCGCACAGCGTGTTCAGCGACAGCGCCGCGTCCTCGACGTTCTTCGTCAGCGGACCGATCTGGTCCAGCGACGAGGCGAACGCCACCAATCCGTAACGGGACACGCGGCCGTAGGTCGGCTTGATGCCCACGCAGCCGCACAGCGCGGCGGGCTGGCGGATGGAGCCGCCCGTGTCGCTGCCCAGCGCCATGGCGCACTCGTCCGCACTGATCGCCGCGGCGGAACCGCCGCTCGACCCGCCGGGCACGCATTTCAGGTTCCAGGGGTTCTTGGTCGTCTTGATGGTGCTGCGCTCGGTGGACGAGCCCATGGCAAACTCGTCCATGTTCACCTTGCCCAGGAAGACCGCGCCCGCGGCGTCCAGTTTCTGGATAATCGTCGCGTCATAGGGGCTGCGGAAGTTCGCCAGAATCTTCGACGCGCAGGTGGTCTTGCCCGTGCGCGTGCAGATCAACTCCTTCACGCCGACCGGCACGCCCGCCAGCGGGCCCGGGTCAATGCCCTGTTTTACCTTGGCGTCCACCGCCGTCGCCTGGGTCAGCGCCTCGTCGTTCCAGATCTGCGTGAAGGCGTCCACCTTCGGGTCCACGGCGGCGATGCGGTCCAAATGCGCCTGCGTCACCTCGACCGCCGTTACCGCACCGGAGCGGACGGAGTCGCGGATTTCGCGCACCGTTTTCTTGTAGAGGGGTGTCGTCATGACGCGTCGCCCTCCGTACCGCAGGCGTCCCGCCTGCCACTGTCAACCGGGTGCATACTCATGACGCGTCGCCCTCCAGAATTCGGGGCACAATGAAATACTCGCCGTCATGCACCGGCGCGTTCATCAGCGCCTCCTCGCGCGGCAACGACGGCTCCACCACGTCCTGGCGGAACACGTTCGTCATCTCCATCGCGTGCATCATCGGCTCCACGTTCGACGTGTCCAGTTCGTTCAACTGGTCCATATACGCCAGAATATCGCCCATTTCCCGGACCAGCCGCTCCTTGGCGGCCTCATCCAGGCGCAACTGGGCCAATCCGGCCACATATTCCACGTCCTGCTTGGTTATCTTGCTCATAATCAGCCTTTCAAAAAGGGGGGCAGGAATGGCTACAAGGATAACACACCGGTGCAAGTGCTGTCCAAGGCTGGACTTGAAGGAGAAGCCCAATTCGCGCGGTTTCGGTGTGCAGTGCGGTGGCAACGACGCCGCTTTGGCTTGATTCGGGTATCGAGGCACTTGCCGCAGGACAGCCAAAGCGGCGTCGCTGCCGCCGCACGCCACATTCTACCCCCCCTCGCCGTTCACGGAATTAGCCCACTTACGTCCCGTCAGGCCACCACGCCCTCGCGCAAATCGGTCCGCATCGGCGCGGGGCGTTCGCAGGAACTCGACAGCGCCACCCGTGCGGACGCGTCCGACGCGTCGTGAAACGCGTGCATGATATCCAGCGCATGATAGGCCAGCGCGCCGCTGGCACGGTGGGGCCGGTTCTCGCGGATGGCCACGGCCATGTCGGCCAGGCCGAGACCGCGCGACTGCTCCGCGTAGATGTGCGTGAGCGGCACGTCTTTCCAGTCGTCGTGGCCGGCGCGGAACACGCGCACGGGGCCGCCAAAGCTGTTCGGGTCGGGCACGCTCAGCGAACCCTGGGTGCCGTGTATCTCGATGCAGGGGCAACTGCCCCGCCACACGTCGAAGCTGGTCACCATCGTGCCGATGGCGCCGCTGGCGAAGTCCATGATTCCGGCCACGTGGGTCGGCACCTCGACGGGCACCCGCTTGCCGCGCTTCTTCTCACTGGTGATGACCCGCTCGGCAAAGGTGACCCGGGTGCGGCTGCTCACACCGGCCACGGGCCCCATCAGCGTGATGAGCGCATGCAGGTAGTACGGCCCCATGTCGAACATCGGCCCGCCGCCGGTCTCATAGTAGAATTCGGGGTCGGGATGCCACGATTCGTGGCCGTGGCACTGCATGAACGCCGTGGCCGAAACCGGCTCTCCGATCCAGCCGTCGTCAATCAGCTTGCGGCAGGTTTGAATGCCCGCGCCCAGCACCGTGTCGGGCGCGCAGCCGATGCGCAACTCCTTTTTCCCCGCCAGGCGCAGCAGTTCCATCCCCTCTTCGCGGGTCAGCGTGAGCGGCTTTTCGTTGTAAACATGCTTCCCCGCCTCCAGCACGCGCAGCGCCACCCCGTGGTGCGCCTTGGGCACGGTGATGTTCAGCACCGCTTCTATGTTTCCGTCCGCCAGCAGTTCCTCCACCGCGCAGGCCTTTGGCACGCCGTGCTTCTTCGCCTTCGCCTCGGCGCGTTCCATGTCCAGGTCCGCGCAGGCGGCAATCTCGATGGCATCGAAGCGCTTTCCCGCCGCGAAGTAAAGGTCCGAAATGTTGCCGCACCCAATCACACCTATCTTCATGGGGTCCATGAAAGTTACTCCGAATTCCGTTCAAGCAGAGCTGCAAGCGAGCCAATACACCAATAAGCCACACCGTTTCCAGACGGTCCATTCACGATACGGTGTATGCCGTCCCGAATCAAGGTGCCGCCAGAACCGGCCGCAGGCCGCAACATTTGCGACTGAAACAGGGACCCGTCAGCAACTGCCGCACGGCGATGGTGCGTTCCGCGCCGCTTTGCCGCACTCCACGGCACTCTTGTGACCGCTACTTGGCCTTCGCCTCTTCCATCATCTTCTTGATGTCGCCCACCGCCTGCTCCACGACCTTCTCCCCGGTGCCCTCGGGCAGCCAGGACATGGTGGCGTCGGCACCGTAACCGCCCTCGGCTATGGCCTCACGGGTGGGCACATACAGCACGTGGCCGTTGCAGTAACCGAACACGAGCGTCACCGCAGCCGGCGACTGCGCCTTGATGCGGTTGGACAGGTCGGAGAACAGTTCCCCTGCCGCACCCACGAGCGCGATTTCACCGTTCAGGAGCAGCGTGGACCCGCGCAGCGTGATGGTGTTGTCCGGCATTTCCACCAGCATCGCCATCAGTTCGGGAAAAAAGAACTGGCGGAAGGTGCCGAGGACCACGGGATTCTTCAGATCCATCCGGGTTGGCCCCGAGAAGGACCAACGATTCTCCAGTACGCCGGGATGCTCCGGAACTTTGGGCTGGATGCCGTTCGCCAGTGCGACAACCTTTTCACCGACCGCCTTGCCGAAGCCGTCCACGCCCTTGCGGCTGTCGTTGGTGTTGGGGGACATGTCGCCCGAGGCCCCCTGCATGAACAGGCAGGTGCCGCCGAACTGCTGCTCGACCACACCCTGCATCACCCCCGGCCATTCGCTGCTCCAGCGTTTGTCCATGATGCTCTCAATGACCGGATGGCCGGCC
>CALDSM010000485.1 GCA_937923585.1 uncultured bacterium | reverse complement strand
TACGAGATCTGATCGTGACTGGAGTTCAGACGTGTGCTCTTCCGATCTCGCGAACCAGCGGAACGCCACGGCGGTGTTGAGCTCAAAGAAGGTCGGGGGCTGGGGCATGTCCGCGGCGGCGCGCTGGAAGAACTCAATGTTCTCGCGGAGTTCCTCTTCCGTTATGGACACCCCGTTGATTTGGAAACGTTCGGTGATATCCATCAAATGCGGACTGGTGAAGCGTCCGACACGGCAACCCGCGGCACGCAGCATGGCGTCAAGAAACGCGGCCGTGCTGCCTTTTCCGTTCGTGCCCGCTATGTGGATGCAGGGGCAGGTATTTTGCGGAGACCCGGCGGCATCCAGGAGGTGTCGGACATTTTGCAGGCCCAGTTTTACGCCGTGCAGGATGAGCCCGGCCAAATAGTCCCGCCAGGGACGTCCGTCGGCCAGCACTTCGCGCTGCCACATCATGGCAGGCGGCCGGAGAAAGCGCGGAAGCGCTGCCTGGGGGACATGGCTGTGTTCAGAGCTCCTCGGTCTCCGGCTGCGCGTCAATGTTGCCGGGATAATACAGGATGCGGGCGCAATGGCCGCAGGAATGGTATTCCTTGGCCGCCATGATTTCGTTCACGATTTGCGGGCGCACGGTCATGTAGCAGCCGCCGCAGGCCTCGGCCTGCTTGTTGGTCTCCACCAGAGGGACCACGGCGGGGGTGCGGACCTTCCGGACGCGCTCGTACCGGGCCAGCAGGGCGGCGTTGACCTGGGCGGCGAGGGGTGCGCGGGCACCCTCCTCCTGCTTCCGCACCTTGACGGCCGCAGCCAGTTCGGCGTCAATGCGGGTGCATTCCTCATCCAGCTTGCGGATCTCCTCGGCAATCCGCTTTTTGTCCTCCTGGAGCTTCATCTGGGCTTGCTCAATGTCGTCCATGATGGCGAGGATGCGCTCCTCCTTGAGCGAGATCTGCTTCTTCAGCAGGTCAATCTCGTGCAGGAGCGCCTTGTACTCCTCATTCTTCTTGACAATCAGCAGCTGCCCCTCGAACTTCTTGATGTGGGTGTTCTTCTGGTCAATTTCCCCCTCGCATTCGCGCTGTTCAAGTTTGAACTTCTTGACGCGGTCCTCGCTTTCCTTGAGTTCCGTTTCCAGGCGCTTGCGCTGTATGTTGAAACTTTCCTTCTGGCGGGGGATTTCCTGTTCGCGCTGTCTCAAATTGCCAATGGTTGTGTCGAGCTGCTGCAGCTCAAGGAGTTTTCTCAGCATCGTGTCTCCTCATCCGCCCGGGGCGGCATTGTATATAAAGAAAACGCCGCAACCCTGTTCAGGGTTGCGGCGCGGATTCGCCAACGCGCGGCGCGGACTCCGGGGCGACCGGGAGAAACGCGGTGCGTTTCACTCGGGGCGCGGGCGCACCGGTATGGCTGCACCCGTTCTGGCCGACCCGCGGGCCGGTTCCTTTTCTGTCTGCCGCTCGGTTCAACTTGATGTCTCTTATTGCTCTTGGACAGGCGCCCTCGCCTGTCATTTACCGATGTCCGTCACCCGCCGACAGCCGGGGGCGGCTGTCCCACACGGCCGGACACGGGTTTATGCCGTCTCTTGCCCAATGGCTGCGGAAGCCGCGGCCCTGGTTATCGCGATCACGCCCGTCCGCACCAGTTCTATGATGCCGAAGGGGCGCATCATGTCTATGCATGCGCGGACCTTTTCTCCGGACCCGGTGGCCTCAACGGTCATCGTTTCCGCGTCCAGGTCAACGATGCGCGCGCGGAAGATGCCGACCACCTGCAGGACCTCGCCCCGGCGCCTGCTGCCCGCGCCCACCTTGATCATCACCAGTTCGCGCTCGACAAAGGAGGTGGTGGTGAGATCGTCCACCGAAATGACGTCCACCAGCTTGTTAAGCTGCTGGATGATTTGCGCGAGCACATTGTCGTCGCCGCGCACCGTCACCGTCATGCGGGAAATGGACGGATTCTCGGTCTCACCGACGCACAGGCTGATGATGTTGTAGCCGCGCGCGCTGAACATGGCCGAAACGCGCGCCAGCACGCCGAACTGATTGTCCACCAGGACGCTAATCGTGTGTTTCTTATTCGTCGGCACTGCCCAAACCTTTCCGGAGACGGCCCCCGGGGTCATTGTATCTGTTCATGGCGGCCTGCATGCCTTCGGCGGCCCAGCAAAGCGCCGCGTCCACGGCGCGGGCCACCATTGGGTTCACTTCGGGCCACTCGTCCGGCGCAAATTTGCTCAACACGTGGTCAACCAGGTTTTCACCGGGCTTGCTGGCGCCAACACCCAATCTTAACCGGTGAAAGGCGTCCGATCCAAGCCTTTCGATGACGGATTTGAGCCCGTTGTGGCCGCCCGCACTGCCGCCCGGCCGGAACCGCAGCCTGCCGAGGGGCAAATTGATGTCATCCACCACCACCAGCAGATCAGCGGGATCAAACACCTTGTTCCGCGCCGCCTCAGCGATACAGGCACCGCTCAGGTTCATGTAAGTCAGCGGCTTTACCAGCAACATCTTTGTGCCGGTGTGCGCCGCCTCCGCCACAAGAC
>CALDSM010000484.1 GCA_937923585.1 uncultured bacterium | reverse complement strand
GACTCCTCCTTGCCATGCACCTCCATGCGCACCTCAATGCCGAGGCCGCCGGCAAACTTGGCCACCTCGCCCCAGGCCTTGCCGATGCGCTCCATGGTCTTGGCGAAGTCCTCATCCTCGTGGCTGCCGTTGGGGCGAACCTTGATGCCGGGACAGCCGATGTCGGCGGCCAACTGCGCGAACTCCTTGGCGGACTCAATGTTCTTGCGCACCACGGCGTCATCTTTGGCGTGAAACTCGCAGGTTGTGCCCAGTCCGGCGATGACGATGCCGGCGTCGGCGAACTTCTTTTTCACCTCGGCGCGGGCCTCCCTGGACAGGTCGGGTTCGACCTTGTGTGCGTGGGTGGTACGCAGTTCGACACCGGCCAACCCCGCCTGCCTGCACAGGTCAATCAGTTCATCCACCGTCATCTTTGCGCCCATCTGGTAGGTGACCATGCCGAGCTTCATACCGTCGCCCGCCGCGGAAGTGTCCGCCGCCCAGGCCGGGGAGGGCAGTACACTGGCAAGGCCGGCGCCAACGCCCGCCGTGAGAGTGCCCGTCATGAATCCGCGCCGTGTTATGTCGTTCATCGTCTTGTTCCTTCCGGGGAGGTTGAGAATATACAGGGAAGTTTTGTACCCCTTTGTGGCGGGGAAAGGCAAATCGCGGGCGACGGGCATGTTCGCAGCAGTTTGGCGCCCGAAGCGAAGCGGAGCGCACCTTGCATGCCAGGGAATTGGCGGCATTTCGCAGAGGGTGTTATAGTGAAGCGATGAGCACAAGCGCCGCCAGATTACGAGTCGGGTTAGTCCTGACGTGGGTCTATCTGGCCGTGGCGCTCCCAGTCCCTCTTGCGTTGTTGCGCGCCTTCGTATGGTTTCGAGGACTCCACTGGAACTACAAGTACGGAAATCCGTCCCACCAAACTGTCGAATCATGCGCCGGGAAAGTCCGCAAGTGCAGGCGCTCAAGAATGCGGTCGGTTCCCACCGTCGTTCGGGACTTGATTGATATCGGTGCGCTCATGTGGCGGAATCCGGAAATGTGTCTTGTGGACGTGTACCATGCGTTGGACGCGGGCAAATCCAGATCGGAAGGCGTGTATTATGCATGGGGGAGCATGTTTTCCAAGACTGCGGAGACCGCGGAATTTGCTGTCGCGGTTTATCGCCGGGGGCTTGAGATATATCCCGACAGTGACCGGCTAACGGAGAACTTGATATCGCTGCTGATGGATCTCAAGAACTGGCGCGAAGCCGCCCAGGAGGCGTCGCTTCTTGGTTGGTTCACCTCGGGCAGATCACGGTATTGGGCCTATTCTTGTCTTGGATATGCGCAGATTCAACTGGGCGATTACGAGGCCGCCGCGCAGGCCTACACCACTGCGCTGCAACTGAAACCCGGCTGTGCGGAGACGGCTGCCGCGCTGCGCTGCTGCAACGAACGGGTGGCGGCGTCCGACCAGACTGATCCGGCATAACCCCCCGCCATACACTCCCATTATTCACCGCCAAGAATCGCTGTCAACTGTCCAATCAGCGGTGGCACGTCCTCGTTCAGCGTGTCCCAGAGCACGTCCACATCCAGCACTTCGTAGCCGTGGACGATTCGATTGCGCATGCCAATCACACCGCGCCAGGGAATCTCGGGATTCTGGCTGCGTGTCTCCGCTGACACCCGAGACGCTGCTTCCCCGATAATCTCCACAAGATGGAACAGGGCGAGTTGCAGGACGCGGGAATTGCGCACATCTTCGATGCTCCGACCGGAGGCGTGGGATTGCGCCTCCATAGCATGTTCCAGCATGTGTCGCAGGTAAGTGGTGTCGTTATGCCGCGTCATAGATCGTTTGCGCTTCGCGAAGCACTGCGTCGCGAAAGTGGGGGTTTAGCGATTTTGTGAGCGACATATCCACGGTCCGCCCCAGCAGGTCAGACAGTTCGGCTTCTATTGTTCCCAGGCGGATAAGCCCCACCCGTTCACCCGGGAGGAATTCCACCAAGACATCCACATCGCTGTCCGGACGAAAATCGTTC
>CALDSM010000483.1 GCA_937923585.1 uncultured bacterium | reverse complement strand
ATCTTGCTCACTGTCATCATGGAACGCTCCCATTGACTCTGAAACCACCGGGCCCGGCACTATTCCACTCTTTTATGACGGGACAGGCCACAGGCATCGTCAGACAGCGCTACACCTTCTTCGACCGCATTCGCGAGGACCTGTCCCATCCCCGTGCGCTCGACATGTGAATCGTCGCCGACAACCTGCTCAAGGGTGCCGCTTCCAACGCGATGCAGATCGACCAGCTCCTGTAAGATCGACACCGAAGCCAAACACACACGCGGCCGGGAACCTTACGGTTTTCGACCGCGCTCTTTCGTTGGTTTCAATCCTTTTCTCGAAGGAAGTGCCTAGTCACACTCTTCGGATGGGAGTCAACTCGGATTGCCGTACTACAGCACCAGCACGCCGGACTATCGTCCTCCTTACGGTTTCTGCCGCTTGATGTTCAACTTGAAAATCTACATAGTTGACTTCATCACCATTTCCGCTAAAGCATTCATGGAAAGCCTTCAAGAGTTGTACCTCATCGAGGGATTGAGCAACAGGATGGGGATTGTTTCTTGGACTTGGTATGGTGGCCGGCAATACATAGATACATGGCGGCGGCAGAATATAGTGGGAAACAGAAGTCAGCCTCTCCGGAGCATCCGCAGTCTTTGGACATGGACGGCCAACAGTCGCGCAAACCATATCCCAAATAATCACCCCATCAACCCGTTGTTGGCGTGAGATTATTTCAGCACTCAAGCGTGTATGGATTCCAGACCAAGCATTATGCCGTGGATCTGCGCCCGTGTTTAGGCAAACACTCCAGATAAGAAACTCCTGTGCATTCGGCGGTCGTTCGAAAATTGTCGTATTGTTGCCATCAAGGCAGCCCTTTAGTTCTATCGCTGCCACACGGCCCGAGTTCAGAGTAACAACGTAATCGTGGCGGTTGTTCTCGCCAGCCGACTCCCAATTCTGAATAAAGCCATTGTCTTGCATGTAATTCAGGACATCGCTCGCGAATTCGCGTTTTTCACGCATTGTTGCGGAGAACTGACCGCGAACCCTCTCAATTGCACCGCGAAAAAGGCCACTATTGTAGAACTCTTCCTCGCTCAGCCCATGCGCGCCAAGCCTGTGCGCCTCAACTGTTAGGATGTCCGCATACTCGCGGATCAGTCTTCGAAGTTCTCTGTTCCTTTGGCAAAAAATTATGCTCATGCTGCTATGGTCTTCCGCCCGTGGTTGGCATCCAATATTGGCTTAAATATGTGCTTTGAGAGATGTCTTACAACAGGAACAACCACTCCATCCCCTGTTAGGTGATACGCTTCATTATATCTGTCGGGGAGTATGTACGTATCGGGCAACCCCATTAGGCGAGCCGTTTCTCTGCTGGAAATGAGGCGGGCCGTGACGGATTGTCCATGCACCACGACCACCAACTGGCGGCTTGAACCACCAGCGGGGGTCCGCAGACATCCGGCAATATCATCGAAGCGGATTTCTGCTCGCTGTACCTTCTGCCCTTCTTCATTCGCTCGTGTCCGTTTGTACACGGACCCGATGATTTCACGCCCCGCCTTTTGCGCTTTGACGAGTTTGGCGTGATTTATGGTGCTCATCATGGAGAGCAGTCTGTGGGTGTCTTCGTCAGTGAGCCACAAAGTATTGGCGGGACTCTTCTCGATGATATTTGAGAAGCCCGTCTTGCGTTTTGGCGGCAGCGGCAGTCTCCACCAGATCCATGCTTCTCTAATCTCTTGGGGGAGTTTCCGGTGCGCCGCTTTCAGCGCAGAGGTATGCCAGATTGCCGACGGTCCCTTGCCTGTCACACCTTCAGGAAGTTTGACTTCATTCTGGACACCAATGATGAACAGACGAGGCCGTGATTGGGGGACAAACAGACATGCATCTATCACCACGGCACCTACAGAATATCCTGCTTTGTGAAACCCGGCACAAATGGATTCGAAGTCTTTACCTCCGTGGGACGACAAGGTTCCACATACGTTCTCGAGCACAATCAGACTAGGGGCGCGCCCTTCTTGAATCAAGCCAGTCATGAGATTCCAGAATGGCCAAAACGTGCCTGAGCGGTCTCCCTTTAGACCCGCTCCGGCACCAGCGAGAGAAAGGTCTTGGCATGGGAATGACGCCCACGCCAAATCAGCAATGCTCGGCAGGTCGGTGACTGTCAGAGAGCGGATATCGGACGTCCTAAGTTCTGCCCCCCCCCAATTCTCGCAGTAACTGCGACTCTTCTTGTGATCAAAATCATTAGCAAAAAGGCAATGCCATTCTTGTCCTAACCCGGCGCGGACCATACCACCGCCCGCAAAAAATTCATAGAATGAGGGCATGACTCATGCTCCTTTGAATTATCTTTCATTGATAACATAGAAAATAACTGAACATTTGTCAAGGCAAAATCTGCATGGCCCAACTCGATGATGACTAAACGCATCATGATAATCGGAAATAGGACAGAAATCGGCACGATTCCGCTCGTTCGACATGCCACACAAGTAGTTAATTGACAGTATCTTAGTAGTGTTGCGGACTTCTGCGTCGTGGGCTTCCGGCCATACAGTCACTTTGCGTATAATCCCAACATTATGTTCTCGATACATTTCGAGTGCAAGGAGAATCTGCAATGGTCAGCGTAATGGCGTGCATGGCGGGAATAGTGATTGGTGGGGCGGTGAACGATGCTCCGCTGATGGCGGACTGTTACCGGCCCATTGACGGGGGCTTTGAAATCACACTGACCGCCGACCCCGCCGTCCCGCGACCCGCGACGGGGTCGCAGATTGGCGTCGTGGACACGGCGCGAAGCGTCTTTGGCGAAGGGCACGCCATTGCCGGGCCACCAAGCGGCGACAATCCACGGCTACACCGGCGTCCGCTCTATCCGCCCGCGGACAAGGCGCTGCTGTGGAACGAGGCGGAGCGGGAGAAACTGGTGCTTTACGGCTTCCGTCCGCTGGTGCTGGCGTACAACGAGCCGCGTTTCCTGTTCGACCTGCATTCGGCGGGCGGGCTTTCGGGACATCTGATCGTCGGGTTGGTCAGGGAGGGCGGCACAGGCAAATGGCTGCACGAATGGCCTGAGATTCGCGTGCAGTATGTTGAGGGACGCATGCGCTACCGCATGACGGACCCCGCCTTTCCGGGCGTGACGGTCCTTCTGGATGCGGCGGCGCTGCCGGGCAGCGCCGGCGCCATTCTGCAATTCAGCGCGGAGGGCCTGCCGAAGGGCACAACACTGGTGTGGGCCTATGGCGGCGCGTCGGCCTTTTTCACCAACTACGCCATGAACGCCAAGGAGTTCACCTTTGCGCCGGAACAGTGCGCGAAGAACCTCATTGAAACCTGCGAGGGCGGTTTCACGCTCACGCGCGGTTTCGCCAAACCGGAAGTGGTGCTCAACGAGCCCTTCGCCGCGGCGCGGTATCTGCCGGACTGGAAACTGAAGATCTCCGGCGGCAGTTCGTGGAAGGAGCCGGTTGGCTGGGGTGCTCCGGAAGCGTTCGCAGAATCGCCGGGGGTATTGCTGGCCTCGGCCGCATGGGCTTGCGGTGCGCAGGAGAACCGGGTCGCCGTGCAGCGCGTCGCGCTGCCGGAAGGCCAGGCCGACGGCTACATTATTGTCGGCGCCGGCGGCAACATTGCCGACGCAATCAAGCACCCCGAGCAGGCATGGATGGCGGCGCTGGCGCGCAACAAGTCCATTGCCGAACGCGTCACCGTGCAGACGCCGGACCCGTACCTGAACGCGGCGGTGACCATGATGGCTTTTGCCACCGACGGCACCTGGGGCGATTCGACCGTGATGCACGGCGCATGGTCGTGGCGTTTCGGCTATCTCGGCTGGCGCGGGTGGTACGGCTCGAACTGCTACGGCTGGACCGACCGCATCCAGCGCGCCATTCAGAACCAGGTCAAATACGGGCTCATCAAGGAGGGGGACGATGCAGGAGCGATCAGCAGCCTGCTCGACACGCCCGGCGGCGTGTTCTACAACATGAACGAGGTCTTCCTCGATCAGGTGCGGCAGTATTTCGACTACACGGGCGACCTCGACCTGATGCGCGAGATCTTCCCCGTGCTGAAGGGCATTCTCGCGTGGGAGGACCGGCGGCTCCAGCCGGGCAATGCCGACCTGTACGAAAACTCACTGAACACGTGGATCAGCGATTCGCACTGGTATATCGGCGGGCTTTGCACACAGGCGTCCGCCTATATGCTCGGCGCCAACACGTTCATGGCCGAACTGGCCGCGAAGCTTGGCGAGGACCCCAAGCCCTTCCAGCTCAAAGCCGCGCGCATCCGCGACGCGATGCAGTCCAAACTGTGGATGCCTGAAAAGGGCATATTTGCGGAGTACATAGACACGCGCGGCGCCAAGATGCGCCACGAGGAGCCCGAACTGCCCACGCTCTACCACGCGGCGGAGTTTCAACTGCTCTCCGAGGGGCAGATCGGACAGATGCTCGACTGGGCGCATGCGCACCTGAAATGGGAGAACACGCCGGGCGGCGGACGGCTCGCGTGGAGTTCCAACTGGGTTCCCAACTCCGGCCGCTCCTATACGCACAGCACGCACGAAATTGCCTACGCCGAGGAATTGAACTTCGCGCTGACCCATTACCTCGCGGGCCGCGCCGACGACGCCTATGCGCTGTTCCGCGCGAGCCTCTGCGGCATCTTCAACGGTCCCACCCCCGGCGGACTGGCATGCCACAGCACCAAGGATGGTCGCCAGCGCGCCAACGACGAGTTTTCCGACGCGATCAGCATGTGGGGCCGCACGCTGACGGAAGGGATCTTCGGCATCAGGCCCCGCCTTCAGGACGGCATCCTCCATGTCACGCCGCAGTTCCCGTCAGACTGGACCGGGGCATCCATCCGCACACCGCTGCTGTCGTACACATGGAAACGCGACGGCAACGCCGTCACAATCACATGGGACAGCATCCAGAACCTGCCTCTTCTGTTCCGCGTCCTGCTGCCTGCCAAGAGCATAGACAAGGTCGAATCCGACAAGGCCGACATCAGTCCCGCGCCTCCCATTGCCCGCGACGGACTGACGTGGGTGTCCATCCTCGCCAGTGGGACCCACGACGGGTTCCTGGTTGTCCACTACACCCCGGCCGAAAGGGCGGCAGCCCCGCCGCCAATGCCCCTTGCAGTGGCCCCGGTGACGCCATGGAAACCGCCTGCCGGTGAGCATGACCTGAACCGTTGGTCCCTGGTGGACCTTTCCGGCACCTACAACGCAACCATCACCGGTGCACTGGCGAAGGTGGAAAAAGAGGCGGTTCGTCCGGAAAAGCCCGCAAGCCAGGTAGGTTTCGATTACTGGCGCAGCCACCTCACCGACCGCCACCACGGCGACCCGGTGCAGATGCCCAGCGACGCGGCATGGCGCGCCAAGGTCGGCACCGACGGCGTGGCCTGGACGGAGGACGGCATTCCGTTCAAGACGGCAAAGGAAGGCGACAACATCGGCATAGTCACCCGGACCGGCGCCTATCCCGTGCGGCTGGAATTCCCCGTCAACGCGGCGGGCAAGGCGCTGTACCTGATGCTCAGCGGCGAATCCTTTCCCGTGCAAAGCCACATGCCGCACCTGCGCGTCACCCTGCTGTACGCGGACGGAACACGGGCGCAGAGGGACTTGGTCTCACCCTTCGGCATCGGCGACTGCTGGAGCACCTGGTGCGGCCGCTGGCACGACACCGCGGTCAACGGCTTCGAGAATCTCGGCGGCCGTTTTGGCCCCAAGGGTTCCATCGAGGTCAAGGACATGTTCCAGCCCGTCAACGTGGACACGGAAGCGCACCTGGTGCGCTTTGAACTGTCCGAGGGAAAAGCGCTGCAAACGGTTCAGGTTGCGGCGGTTGCCAACGACATTATCTTCGGCGTCATGGGCGCCAGCGTGGAGAAGTAGGCAAGCGCAGATTTCCGCTTGTTCCCACATTGTGCTTCGCGACCCACGGCCACGGCTCCGGCGAGGAAAAGCGGCGGCATGGCCGCGCGCACTCAAGAAGTGGGGCCGGTCTCCAGGCGACATGCCCAGTCAGTTTGACCGCGCCGGGCCGGGAATACTACACTACGCGTTCGGGCGCCGGAGGCGCGGACCCTGTGCAGTACCCAACATAAAGGAGCGGCTGCGGCCATGCTTCGCAACAGTTTAATCCTCGACGGTGAATGGACCCTGGTGACGGACCCCGGCGATGTCGGGCAGAAGAAGGGCTGGTTCAAGGAACCGGACCGCAAAGGGGG
>CALDSM010000482.1 GCA_937923585.1 uncultured bacterium | reverse complement strand
CGAAGCAGGACACGGCGGTCACGTCGCCGAAGAGGTTGTCCACGACGTAGCGCCAGTGGCAGAGCATGTCCATGATGATGCCGCCGCCCTCGGCCTTGCGGTAGTTCCACGAGGGGCGCTGTGCGGGCTGGTCTTCGCCGGTGAACACCCAATAGCCGAAATTGCCGCGCACGGAAAGCATCCGGCCAAAGTACCCGGTGTCTATCAGTCGGCGCAGTTTGAGCAGGCCGGGCAGCCAGAGTTTGTCCTGCACGACGCCGTGGCGCACGCCTTTCTCTTCGGCCCGGCGATAGAGGTCCAATGCATCGGCGACCGTGGTCGCGACCGGCTTCTCGCAGTAGACGTGTTTGCCCGCGTCAATGGCTTTGACCACGGATTCATGCCGCAGCAGTGTGGTTTGCGTGTCGAAATAGATGCTGTAGGCGGGGTCGGAGAGTGCGGCGTCGAGGTCGGTGGACCAGGGCATTCCCTCATTGGCACTGGAAATTGCCTTGAGTTTGTCTGCATTGCGCCCGAGAAGAAGGGGTTCCGGGAGGATGGTCCTTCCGCCGGGAATGGGAATGCCGCCCTGGCGGCGGATGGCCATGATGGACCGGGCAAGGTGCTGGTTGGTGCCCATGCGCCCGGTGACGCCGTTCAGGATGATGCCGATGTTCAAGGTTTCCATGTGCAGTCTCCATTATTGCGACCAAGGGAGGGTTCATTGTACCAAAGCGAAGGCACCCGGTGGCAAAGCGTTCCGACCCGAACGCCGGGGACTAATCACAGTGTATCTGAATTCCCGTGTTGGGCAGTTCCCTGATGGCCCGCCACAGGAAACGGGTGAGGGCGGCCCGTGTTTCCGGAGTCACATTCACGAAGTAAAGGCCCGCGCCGGTGACCGGCCAGTCGGCGGCTGAGGCAGGTGGCGCGTTTGCCTGGGTGGCCGGTGCGTGCCTGGACACCCGCGCCGACAGCGCGCACAGGGATTTGTCCGGGAAAGCCAGTTGAAGGTCCACGAGTTCACCCACTGGGATGCTTGCGGTGGACTCCACGAGGACACCTTCCAGACTAATGTTCACCGTGCGGCCCTCGACAAAGTAGGCGGCGCCGGCGCGCCTCCATTTGACGGGCATCGAGACGTTGACGCGCCAGCCGCGGCGGAAGAAATTGCCGGACGCATTGGGATTGCGGCGGAGCACCACGTTGCGCCCCAGGGCATTGGGTTCCGTCAGCACCTGCATCCAGTAGAGCACGAACCCGTGGGGCACTGGGCAGCCAATCGGCACAACGACCCCCCGCTGGACGACCAGGTCCGGCCCGGGATTGATGATGATGACATCCTCGCCATGGCTTTGCACGCGCACGGCGATCCGTTTGCCCCGCACAAACAGCCACAAGCGCTGGCCCGTACGAAATATCGATGCCATGAACGCGCAATCCTGTTTGAAAGCCCGAACGGATAGTACGTAGGGGATGGGTTGAATGCAACTGTTGCGTAATTGTACTGGCGCGGGAGAAGCCCGGGGAAGAATGCTGCAGGCGGTTGAGCCGGGCGGGCACGGTATCGTGAGGGAAACCAAGGAGACAGGAATTTTCCGGATGCCCCTTGGGCAGACTATATACACTTTCATGCGGCGGCGTTGTCCCGGGGTTCTGCTGGTGATCCGGAGTTATTCGCAGAATTGACACAAACACGAATCCATCGTATACTGACTCTCGGCAAACAAGGGGATCGTCGCAGGCAGGATTGAGGGCAGTCTTTTGGCGTGAAACGTCTACCGCAGAGCGGTTCACCAGAGGAGTTCGGGCGATGAACGGAAGGTCAAGAGTTATGGGCCTTTTGCCAGCGGCCTTGTGCCTTTTGCTTGCGGGCATCCAGCAGCCTGCAGCGCGCGCCGTGACAGACACCACGCCTCCGACAGGCACGATAGTCATCAACAACAACCGGAGCGCCACGAACATCAACAACGTGACGCTGGTACTGACCTGGTCGGACGGGACGGGTTCAGGCGTTAGCCGGATGCGGTTCAGCAATGACGGGGCGACTTGGTCCGCCTGGGAGCCGTTGGCGGCGACGCGCGCCCATACCCTGGCCGGTGCCGACGGCCACAAGACGGTGCGTGTCCAGTATCTGGACCGGGCGAACAACCGCTCATTGACGTACAGCGACTACATTCGGCTGGACAAAACGGCGCCGACAGGCACGATTGTCATCAACGGCGGTGCATTGACCACGGCCAGCCAGGCAGTGACGCTGGGTTTGACTTGGCTGGACGGCGCGGGGACCGGGGTGACGCGGATGCGGTTCAGCGACAACGGTTCGTCCTGGACGCCCTGGGAAACGCCCAAAGCCGAGCGCGCACACTCGATTCCGCTGCCAAACGGCTATCATACGGTTCGGGTGCAGTTTCTGGACGGTGCGGGAAACTACTCTGCGGTGTTTAGCGACTACATCAAGCTTCAGTTGGCACCCGGCGCCACGGAGACGGTTATGCTGCCGGGGAGCGTGCCCATGGTGATGTCGTGGATACCGGGGGGGACCTTCTTGATGGGCAGCCCGGACACGGACCCGTACCGGTCTCCCAATGAGGAGCCGCAGCACTCGGTGACAGTGGGCGGATTCTGGATGGGCAAGTACGAAGTGACGAAACGACAGTGGCGGGCGGTGATGGAGACGACGCCGTGGGCCGGCAAGAACAACGTTCTTGCCGATTTGGACAGCCCGGCGGTATACGTGTCCTGGGATGACGCGCAGGCCTTCATGACGGAGGTGAGCAGCCACACAGGCCTTGCCGTGCGGTTGCCCTCCGAGGCGGAGTGGGAGTGCGCGTGCCGCGCGCAGACAACCACCCGGTACTACTGGGGCGATGACACCGACCGCATCGCCATGCCTGACTACTCCTGGCACTGGAACAACTGTTCAACGGAGATGTATGCGCATGTGGTCGGGCTAAAGCTTCCGAACGCGTGGGGCCTGCATGACATGAGCGGGAACGTGGCGGAGTGGTGCCAGGACTGGTATCACGACAGCTACGCGGGCGCACCGGCAGACGGCAGCGCCTGGGAAGAGACAACCGGCGTCGAGCACGTGCTGCGGGGTGGACTCTGGGCAGGCTACGGTACGTCTGCGTACCGCTACAAGGGCGAATACTGGAACACGGCCAGCACCTTCGGATTCAGAGTGGCGCGGTGAGTTCGGTTTGATTTTCGCCGGCCCGGGGCAGGCGGCTGTTCATCGGACCCTGTCACGGGACAAGGCACAACTGCGGGGCGGGTGCGATGAACGAACGTTCATGGTTCACGGGGCTTGTGCTGTCGGCGGGGTGCCTGGCGTTTTCTTTCTTCCTGCCACCGGCGGCGCATGCGGCGGACACCACGCCGCCAGTGGGGACGATAGTCATCAACAACAACCGGAGTGCCACCAACAGCAGCACTGTAACCCTTGCGCTGACCTGGTCGGACGGTGCGGCAGTGTGTACGACTCGGGCGCGCCCCGTATCCCTTGGGCAGCCGTTGCCGTTCCTCAAGCCGTCTTAACGCACCTCCGACCGGCGCGAATTACCTGGATGGGTTTCGACTCGCCAGATAAGTGACGCTTAAGCGCGAGGACGGCTTTTGCGCCCAATGGTTCTCTTTTCGGCGACAAGACAACTGGCCCGTGTGCGCCATTGCCGGGAGCCAGAGCCCCCGGATGGGAGACATGAGATCGGAAGAGCACACGTCTGAACTCCAGTCACGATCAGATCTCGTA
>CALDSM010000481.1 GCA_937923585.1 uncultured bacterium | reverse complement strand
ACGAGATCTGATCGTGACTGGAGTTCAGACGTGTGCTCTTCCGATCTGCCATCCGGCTCAACCCGGTGGCCAATGGCTGGTGCAGTTGGTTCTCCAGCTTTGAAAGCATCACAGAAGCGGAGGTGCTGCGCAACGCCGCCCATGCGGCCCGCCATCTCAAGCCCTACGGCATGGACTGCATCCAGGTGGACGACGGTTTCTACCGGGCCTTCGGCGACTGGGAGGGCAACGAGAAGTTTCCACACGGCATGAAATGGCTGGCCGGGCAAATCCGCGAGCTGGGACTCACACCCGGCATCTGGTTTGCGCCTTATGTCATCTCGGAAGGCACCGACATCCACCGGAACCACCCCGAATGGCTGATACGCAAGACAAACGGAGATCTGCGGCCGATTCGGCCCGGCACCCAGAACGAGGACGACGGTGACACGGGCGGGCGCAAACGTTTCGCCCTCGACATTTCCCATCCGGGCGCGGCCGAATGGCTGGGAAAACTCTTCGACACCGCAGCCAATGACTGGGGCTATGATTTCATCAAGATTGATTTTGTGGACTGGTCGCTGCTCGCCGCCGAACGGTACTACGACCCCACGGCCACGCGTGCCTCGCTCTACCGGAAAGGCGCGGAGATCATGCGCCGGGCCATGGGCCCTAAACGGCATCTGCTGGACTGCGGCCCGGGTCAGGCGTCGGCCGGCTTCATTGACAGCATGCGCATTGAACTGGACCAGCCGCCGGTCTCTTGGAACCAGTATTTCCTCAATTCGGCCAGCAGCGCCCCCGCCGCGGCCAAGCGCTACTACTTCCACAAGCGCGTGTGGGTCAACGACGCGGACCATATCGTGCTCGCACCACTGACCATCCCGCAGGCCCAGGCCGCGGCCTCTCTGATCGCAATGTCCGGCGGCACCACTTTCTCCGGCGACCGGCTCACCGACCTGGATGCCGTGCGGCTGGACATCCTGCGCAAGGTGCTGCCCGCTTACGGGGAAGCGGCGCGGCCCATTGATCTGTTTGACCACGATTTGCACGCGCTGTTCGCGCTGACCGTGAAGAAGCCGTTTGCCGAGTGGACAGTACTGGCGGCGTTCAACACCGACCTGGAGGCACCCGCAACGAAGACCATCGTTCTGGAACGCCTGGGTCTGGACCCTGCCAAGACGTACCTGGCCTACAATTTCTGGGAACAGCGCTTCCTCGGTGAGATTCAGAAGGAGGTTGCGTTAAGCCTGGCGCCGTCTTCTGTGGCCCTGCTATCCATTCACGAAAAACGGGATGAGCCGCAATTCATTTCCACGGACCGCCACGTCATGCAGGGGGCGGTTGGACTCGAAACGGCGGGGTGGGACTCGGCCGCGGGCGCTTTCAGCGGCGTTTCGCTGGGCCCGAAGGGCACGGAACACAATGTGTTCATTCACCTGCCGCAGCAGCATGAATGGGTGCAGAAGGAGCCCTTCTTCCACCATGACGGCGAAGGATACACGTTTAAGATAGTGGAACCGCACATCCTGCGCGTGCGGGTGCGCTTTGAAGACAGTGAACGGGTCTCGTGGCACGCCAGCCTGCGGGAGCTGTTCCCGAAGACATACTGATCCGGGGAAATGCCGCTCCCCGCCGTCAGTTTCCAGCCCCGTCACCGTCATTCCCGCGTCTGCGGAACGACGGAAGAGCGCATCAATGGTGCGAGAAGCAGCGCTCCAGCGTGAACACCATCGTCGCGCCGACCTCGTTGCAGGCCTCAATGGCCTCGTAGTCGTTTACGCTGCCGCCGGGCTGCGCCAGCGCGGTCACGCCCGCGCAGGTGACCGAGTCCACCGCATCGCGGAAGGGGAAGAATCCGTCCGACGCCATCACCGCGCCTTCCAGGCTTTCGTCGCCCTTGTACTTCTTGCGCGCCTTGGCGACGGCCTGCTGCACCGCTCCCACGCGGTCCTGTTCGCCCGTGCCCACGGCCAGCGTCTGGCCGTTGCGCGCGATCACCACACCATTTGACCGAACGTGGATGTTCACGTACCACGCAAACAGCAGGTCATCCAGTTCCTGCGCCGTGGGCGGGCGCTTGATGTCTATGCGCCCCTTCTTCGGGTGATCGTTGTAGGCCGGCACCAGGTCGGCCGCCGACTTCACGCGCGACAAGTACGGCTGCGCCAGCACCACGCTGCCGTCGTCGAGAATCTTCATCTCATACGCGTTCGCGCCGTCCTCCAGATACTTGGGCAGCACCGAGAAGTCGGGTGTCTTGATAATGCGGATGTCCTTGTTCTTCCGGAACTTCTCATTGTTGTTGAAGTTCTCGATGGCGCCCTCGGAGAATGACGGCGCGACCACCCCCTCGACGATGGTCTGCATGATCTCCTCCGCCGTGTCCGCGTCCACCTCGGCGTTGAATGCCACCACGCTGCCGAACGCCGCCTGCGCATCCGCATCGCGCGCGCGCATGTACACGTCCACCAGCGGCTGTTCGCCGTTGCGGATGGCCACGCCCGACGGGTTGCAGTGCTTCATGACCGCGCAGCACGGCCGCTGCATGAACTTCAGGATGCCGATGGCGTGCTGCATGTCCTCAAGGTTCGTCTGCGACAGGCCGCCCTTGCCCGTCTTCAGCATCTGCATCGCGCCCAGCACCAGCCCCTCTGCGCCCACGGGCCGGTAATATGACGCCGGCTGGTGCGGGTTCGTCCCGTAGCGCAGGTCTTCCACCTTCTCATAAGCCCGCCCCATAATCTCGATGGTCTGCGGGAAATCGCCCTACGTGCGGGTGCGGTACATCTTCTTGAGATCTGCGTCGACCATGATGAAAGGCTCCTGAACGGTTGAGACACTGCGCCAGCCCAAGGGAAATAAATGAACGCGAAACAGCCCTCTCGCGCCGCGTCATTTTGCCACAGTGACCCGCGCAAATGCACGGCTTTCAGCCCCCTTTCACAGAGGAACCCGCAACATCCCCCGTTCCCAAACCCCACTTCGGGATGTCCCAGTCCGCGAAGCGGGGGTTCGCGCCCGCCACAGCTTCGAAACCCGAAGAAGGCGCAACGCCTGAGACGCATCGTCGGGGGGGGGGTACGCCCTTCCCCGCCCTGTCGGATTTGGCGGGGCGCCACAGGCGGGTGTATCCTACGGGTGTGCGCCGCAGCGTGTGGCAAAATGGGTACACCGCGCGGCGCGGCGTCATTTTACAGTGGGTGGACGGCATGCACCGAATCGAAAACGTTAATATCAGCGAGTTCGCACCGCTCATTACGCCCAGGGCCTTGAAAGCGGAACTGCCGCTGTCCCGGGAAGCCGACGAAACGGTGGCGGCGGCGCGCGAAGCGGTGTCGGCCATATTGACCAAGCGGGATCGGCGGTTGATGGTGGTGGTGGGGCCTTGCTCGATCCACGACCGCGGGGCGGCGCTGGAATATGCCGACCGGCTGAACGCGCTGCGGCAGGAACTTTCCGACCGGCTGTTCATCGTCATGCGGGTCTATTATGAAAAGCCGCGGACAACGGTGGGATGGAAGGGGCTGATCAACGATCCGAACCTGGACGGCAGCTATGACGTGGACAAGGGTCTGCGCAAGGCGCGCGAAATTCTGCTGCGCGTGAACGAAATGGGCCTGCCCGCGGGCAGTGAGCTGCTGGAGCCGGTCATTCCGCAGTACATCGCGGACCTGCTCGCCTGGGCGTCCATCGGCGCGCGCACGAGCGAATCGCAGACGCACCGCGAAATGGCGAGCGGCCTTTCGATGCCGGTGGGCTTCAAGAACAGCACCGACGGCTATCTCCAGGTCGCCATTGACGGCGTGGTCTCCGCGGAGCGGGCGCACCATTTTCTCGGCATTGACGCCGACGGGCGGACCTGCGTGATCACGTCGCAGGGCAACCCGAACTGGCATATCATCCTGCGCGGCGGGCGCACGGGCCCGAACTACGACCCGGTCAGCGTCATCAGCGCCGAGGAGCAGATGCGCGAGGCCGGCGTGGAGCCGCGCATCATGGTGGACTGCAGCCATGCAAACTCCGGGAGGCGGCCCCATTTGCAGGCGCACGTGCTGCGCGACGTGGTGCAGCAGCGCGTGGACGGCAACACCTCACTCTTCGGGGTCATGCTGGAGAGCAATCTTAGGGGCGGCTGCCAGAAGATCGGCCCGGACCTTTCGTCGCTTGAGTACGGCGTGAGTATCACCGATCCGTGCCTGGACTGGGAAACCACCGAGCGTATACTGCGGGACGCGCACGAGAAACTGGGCGTGTGCCCGTCCAAGCGGTAAGCGCGATCATCACTGCAATGGAGGGGCGGTCGGGGCTACGCTGGTCCGAAGTGGTCAAACCCCCGGCGGCCCGATTCCTGGCCGTCGAGGCGGACGCCCCGCCAGCCGGACTCCACCCCGCCGACGACGGTGAGGGGCCTGCCAAACGCCGCGGCGAAGTCACGGGAGATTTCGGCGGCAAGGGCCGAGTCCATGGACACGGCGAGTTCGTAGTCCTCACCGCCGGACAGGACGAGGCATTCCAGCGGCTCGCAGAGAATGCTGTCGAAACCGTTGAGCGCCGGGGCAATGGGCACGAGATCGGAATCCACGTTGATGCCCACGCCGCTGCGTTCGGCAACGTGGCCCAGGTCCTGGAGCATGCCGTCGCTGAGGTCAATCATGGCATGCACGCCCGGTCGTTCCACAAACCAGCGGCCCTCGGCCAGGCGCGGCACGGGCCGCAGGTGGGCCTGGATCAGCGTCTTCGCGTCTATGCTGTGCTGGAGCGCCAGCAGTCCCGCGGCGGACAGGCCGGGAAATCCGGTGACGGCAACCACGTCACCCGGCTTTGCGCCGGCACGGGTCAGGTAGCGGCCCTCCACGGCCTCGCCGAGCACGGAAACGTCTATGCCAATGACGGCTTTCGAACCCGTCATGTCGCCGCCGACGAGCGCGGCGCCAAAGGATTCCACCGCATCGGCGATGCCCGCGCAGATTTCCTCGACCTCCGCACCGTCGGACTCGGCGGGACAGGCGACGGAGGCGAGCACGTAGCGCACCGCGCCGCCCATGGCGGCGATGTCGCTGATGGCGCCCGCGGCGGCCTTCCAGCCGATGTCGCGCGGCGACGTCCATTCGCGCAGAAAATGTATGCCCTCGATGGAGGCGTCGCAGGTGGCCAGCAGCAGCGCGTTGCCGAAGCGCAGCACGGCGCAGTCGTCGCCGACACCCTCCACCACGCCGGGGGTGCGCTTCAGCCCGCGCGTGATGCGATCAATCAGTCCAAATTCGCCGATGTCGCGCAGGGTCGCCATGCCTAGCCCTCCAGTTCGCGCCATGCCGCGGGCAGCGCCTCAATGACGTCGCCCGCAACCATGCCTCTTGAAGTCATGCGCCGGGCGGCGATGTCGCCCGCCAGACCGTGTGCGTACACGCCGAGGCGTGCCGCGTCAAAGGCGTCCATACCCTGTGCCAGCAGCGCCCCAATGATGCCCGTGAGCACGTCGCCCGAGCCGCCTTTGGCAAGTCCGGGCCCGCCCGTGGGACAGCAGGCGGCGCGGCCGTCGGGCGCGGCCACGATGGTGCCGTGGCCCTTGAGCACCACCACCACGCCCCATGCCGCGGCGGAGGCCATGGCTGTGTCAGCGCGCGCCTGCCTCACGTCCGCGACGGACATCCCGGTGAGTCGCGCCATCTCGCCGGGGTGGGGCGTGAACACGCGCGGTCCGGCGGTGCTGTCTTTGGCGAACCCCTCGAAGGGGCCCTCGATGGCGAGGGCGTTGAGCGCGTCGGCGTCCACCACCATGGGCGCGGGGCATTCCGAGGCCGTCTCGCGGGCAAACCGGACGGTGTCCAGGTGCAGCGAAAGGCCGGGGCCGAGCGCGACGGCGCTCTTGCCGCGCGCAAAGGCAAGCGCGTGGGCCAGTCCGGCGTGGGCGAAACTCTCCCCGTCGGTGGCGGGCAGCACCAGCGTCATCGTCTCGCGAAGCGATGCGGCAAAAATATCGGCCAGCGGCTTGGGCACGCCCAGCGTAACCAGCCCGACGCCGGACCGGCACGCCGCCTCGCACACCATCCGCGCCGCGCCGGTGAAACCGCGCGACCCCGCCAGCACAAACAGGTGCCCAAAGGTGCCCTTGTGCCCGTCCACGGGCCGGGGCGGCAGCAGGGCGGCGGTATCGGCGAGATTCATGTCTTCAAGCATTGCGCTTACCCTGGAATTGCAGCCTCTGCGTCAAATATAGCATTACTTGCGGGGGTTGTAAACCCGGCCTCTGCGGCTACCCCTCCAGCAGCTTAAGCACCTGCTGAAACGGAAGCAGGGCGGCGGCGAGTTCGTCATTCTCCGGCGCGGCCAGTTCAGGCAGCACGACCGTCCCGTGCAGCCGCAGGGTCAGCGCGTCCGCAACGGCCTGCGCTTGGCTCTCCACCAGGAGCGGATCGTCCTCTTCGCGGGCCAGCGCGTCAAGGGCGGTCCATGCCTGATCGAGCGCGCCGAGCACCCGCGGCCAGTTGAACCATTCGGGCGCGCCGCTCTTGTCGAGTAGCGTTTTGGCCAGTTCGCGGGTTTCCAGGCGGCACAGCCGCTCGCGCTTGCCCTTGATGGCGCGGATGAAGCCGGACAGCGCCATGTCGTCCAGCGCGTCGTGAACGGTCTTCTGCGCGTAGTGGGTTTCGACCGCGATGCGGCGCGGGTATCCGAAAGGGTGGGTCATGAGGAACAGCAGAATCTCGCAGCGCGCGCTGACGCCGAGCAGTGCCCGCAACCGCGTGAGCGACGCGCCCCTGCCCGCGGTGCGGAATCCGGAATGGCCGCGCAACTGGATGGGACCGCGCAGCAGTCCGGCATGGAGAAAATCGGGGTCGGGCTCGTTCAGCACGGGCAGCGGACGGCCGTCGCGGGCAAAGAACAGCGGCACCGGTTCGGACACGGTGGGCTTGGCGGGGCACAGGCTGTCCCAGCGGCGCTGCTTGGTGCGCCTGGCAAGGAACCGCGCCACGCCGGACAGCACCGCCGCGCCGGTGCATGGTTCCTGGCCGATGATCGTGCGCAGGCGCTGCACATTGACAAAGCGTTCGTACTTCACGAGCCAGTCCAGCGCCTCGTCAAAGAGCCGCGCATCATAACGCCCGCAGGAGCAAAGGAGCATCAGCGCCGCCTCGGGGTCAACATAGTGCCGATGCGTCTGGCCGCCGTAACCGGCCACGCCCAGCGCCGACCATTGGCGCCAGAGGAATCCCAGCATGCCGTCAAGGACGGCGCCGCTACAGTCTTTCAGCGATGTCGCCATAACCGAGATACCCCAGCAGACCGGTCAGTGTTTGAAGAAAGGCAGGGTCGGGCTTCCGGGCCACGGCCCAGCGCGCCGCCTGTTCGAGTTCTTCGCCCTTCGGCGCCAAGGCAAGCAGGTCGTCCAGGTGGCGCCCGCCGACATTGACCGCCGCCAACAGCTTGAAATGAATCTGATCCAGGCGCCCCACGAAGAACACCCGCAGATGGCCGCCGTACTCGCGGCAGACCATGCGGTGCTCAATGCCCTCCGGCAGACCCTGCTGAAAGAGGCCGTTCTCCCGCGCACTGGGTTCATTGTTGAGCCAGTTCTCCGGCAAACCGAGCGTTTTTGCCGCCCGGTCCGCCGCCTCGACCAGATCCTCCGGCAGCGGAACGGGAGCCACGAGCTTCCGGTTCGCGTCCATAAAGGCAAGGATATCAACGTCTTGCGTGGTTCGCGTTTGAAGGCCGCGCACCAGCAGTGCCGCACCGCCGCACACGACGAGGTCCATGGGTGGCGCACCCTGCAAGCGCAGATGCCCGCCCAACAGCCGCAACGCTTTGTCGAGTTCAACCGAACCAATAGTCATGGCTTTATCCACTCGTACTGAGTGGTTAAAGTATACATAGTTACGGGATAAAGGTCAATAAAAGTGATCCTGCAGGGTATTCCGGAGACGAAAAGGCAATGGTGCGGACAGGATTGTCCGCCTTCCGGTCCGCCCCTTCTCCGTTGCCGTATCCCGCGCTATTTCATGACCGTCAAGGGCATTCGCAGGCGATTGGGCAGGAGGGTTCGCGGCGGCGCGGCCTCGAAAGGCCCGTTCCTGGGGTCCATCATTTGCCCGGGTAGGGGCCGCCAGCCGAGCATGAACTTCTCGGACACTTTTCCCTGCCTGAATGATATCAGAACGCGGGACAGAGGCTGGTTTCCCGGCCAACTGTAGTCCACCATGTCGGGGTTGGGAACGACCCCGGCAAGACCCGCCTGCTGGTTGCTGGTGTTCATGCCGTAGGTGCCGAAAATGGCCGCGACCGCCGCCAGGGACATGCCCGTCTCCACCCGCTGGAACTGCTCGTAGGTTACCCCCGGATTCATCTGCACGGTCCCGATCTGCGTGGGATCGAAGGAATTCTGCGTGCCGCCCCAAAGGCCGGTGACAATTCTCCCTCCCGCGTAAACGACGACAAGCAGGAACACCACGCCGGCGACTGTCCGAAGAAAGACCACCAATATACATTCCCCTTTCTGCAGTTGGACTCGTCTGTATTGACTATACACCCGGAGCGTCCCAACCTCAATTCCCAACCTCCCACATTCATTTTTCGCGCAATCCTCTGGGGTATGGCGGGGGCGGGGAATTGGTCCGTTCAAAGGTGTTTGGAGGAAGTCTGGAGGAAATTCCTTGAAAACCGGTTTGACCGCCCGACATAATCCGCCAACGGACGATTTGCCCGAGAAAAATCGCCGGTTCACTCTCATGCCGCCGCACACGGGGCGCCAAACGGAATCCAACGCATGGTCTGTGGGGCGAGAAAGGTACTGACAGTCTGCTACCGGACGGGTGTTGTTCTGGCATGGCTGGCCCTGTTCTTCCTGGCAGTCGAGGTTGGGCAGCGCGCGCACATTTCCCTTGTCCGGGGGGAGGTTTCCGAGGTGTGGGGGCGTCACGCGGCGGACGGGCAACAGGCGGATGCGCAGTGGATCTCGGCCACGCTCGCGGATGCGGAGCCGCCGCCCGCGCAACTCACCCCCAATCCAGCCGCGCCCCCACGGGCCCAATGGGACACCCTGTCTGACCCGGCAGCGCGCGCACAACTGGCAAAAGAGCGCCAGGAGGCGTGGCTGCTTTGCGACCGGGACGGCATGATTCGTGAATGGTGCATTCCCCCCAATGGGCCTGCCCGGCTCACGGAATGGGTGACGCGCGTCACCGAGGACCAGCCCGTCTGGAAACATTTTCGCGCCGAGAACCAGCGGGACAGCGACGCGCTGGCACGAGACGTTCAGGATGCATTGCGATCGGTTTGCGGCACCGGTGCGGATTTGATCCGGGAATACCCGCTCTGCCAGCCGGACGGGACCCGTTATGTGATTGAGTCAATTTTCGCCCAATATCCGCCCGCGTTGAAGCAGACGGACCGGGTTTCGCTGGTGGTGCGCGAGTCCATTTACGAGGAGCTCTGGCGCCGGTTTCGCCCGCACAAATTCAGGGATGACGACTTCAGCGGCTGGATCGTTTGGACAAACAATGCCGGGTACAGGGGACCGGATATTGTTTTGCCAAAGCCGGCGGGCGTTTATCGAATCGCGTGCGTGGGGGGGTCAACCACCTTCGAAGGTGCCCGGAACCACCTGACCTATCCGGCCATGCTGCAAAAGAGACTGCGGGAACATTTTCACACGGACCGCATCGAGGTTGTCAATTGCGGTGTGAATGCACTGAATTCCTTTGGGGAACTCCAGCAAATCGACACGTACCTCTCCCTTCAGCCGGACCTCATCATTCATTACAATTTCGTCAACGATCTCCCCAACCTGGTCGGCATTCTCAGGCAAAATGGAGAACATGACGGTAATTGGCGCCGCATTTCCCGTTCAATTGCCGAACGGTCGGCGTTTTTGCGGTGCCGATTCCCGCGGGTGCTGATTCCGGGCAACCGCATGATTCGGGATGCCGTGGGAGCATTCACGCTCAAGAACGAATCGGAGATGATCCAGAAGGCGAAGGCGGCCGGTGCTGAATGGGTTTCATGCAGTTTTGCCTGTCCGGATATACAGGTACTGGCTGGGGCGCAACGCCTGTGCTTCAACCACGAATACAACCCGGCTTTTTCCATATTGGGCGGCCTTCCTTTCTACTCGAGACTGGTGGCCGGGTACAACGGGATGATCCTGGAACGCACGCGGCGGGACGGAGGCCTGTACATCCCCGTTGCCGAGGAGTTGTCCCGCGACACGGCGTGTTTCATAGACGCCTGCCACCTGTACACAGACGGAATAGCGAAGAAGGCGGACGTCATTTTCCGGCATGTGCAGCCGAAGGTCGCCGCGAAATTCAAGTAGCTGAAGGTGGCTCTTTATGGGCTTCTTCTGCGCCGCAGGCGACTGGGCGGGGGCTCCACGCCAGGGGGCCTTCAAGGAATCCCGTCCGACGTGTCTCAAAGCTCGTCTTGACCACCTGTTTTGTCCCGCGGCGCGGGTGGCATCGCAGTCGGCGCCTAAAGGCGCTCTTTGTCCTCTTCCTCCGGGCCGTTGGGGAACATGCAGCGGGGCATGGACTTGACCCGTTCGCAGCTGTCAATGGGGCAGGTGCAGGGCGGGGGGCAGGCGGCGGTGTCCACGATCTCCTGGTTCATGTCGAGCGCCGGTTCCTCGACCGTCTCCATGCCCACGCGCCGGGCCGGCACACCCGCCACGGTGGCGTGGGACGGCACGGACTTGAGCACCACGGCGCCCGCCGCAATCTTGGCGCCCTCGCCGATCTCGATATTGCCCAGAATTTTCGCGCCTGCGGCGATGAGCACGCCGTGGCGCACCTTGGGATGACGGTCGCCCAATTCCTTGCCGGTGCCCCCGAGCGTCACGGCGTGAAGCATGGACACGTTGTCCTCGACCACCGCCGTTTCGCCGATGACCACGCCGGTGGCGTGGTCAATGAACACGCCCCGGCCGATGCGCGCCGCCGGGTGGATGTCCACCGCGAAGCGTTCGGAGATGCGGCTTTGCAGGAACAGCGCCAGATGAATGCGCTCCTGGTTCCAGTAATGGTGCGCGATGCGGTAGGCCTGGAGCGAGAGGTAGCCCTTGAAGTACAGCAGAGGCTGTGAGTACATGCGGCAGGCGGGGTCGCGGTGGCGCACCGCCTCAATGTCGGCCCGCGCGCACGCGCCCAGTTCGGGGTCCGACTGGTGCGCCTCCTCCATCAGGTCGCGCAGCGACAGCGCCGGCAGGGTCACGCTTTCCAGCTTGTGGGCAAGGACAAAGCACAGGGCGTCCTCAAGCGTTTTGTGGCTCAGAATGGAAGAGTGCAGGAAACTCGAAAGCATCGGCTCGCGCCATACCCCCTCGGCCGCCTCGTTTCGAATCGTTTCCCAAATTGCGTCTTTGACTGTCTCAATCGCCATGAAAAGTGGTGCTCCGAGTGGGGACGGCACATGCGGATGATGCATCCTTTTGCTGCGCCGGAATGGCTTCAGCATACCATGAGAAACATCCGCGGGGGAAAAACCTTACCGGCAGGGGGCTTTCCCGTCTTTGCGGGAGCGGCGGGTGTTTCCGGCGTTCAGTCGCAATAGGGCGGACAGGAGCCGTAGTGGCGGCGGAGGGCGTCCAGGAAGGCTTCGGCGTAGGACTGGCGCCACTGCGGGTCGGCGAGGTTGGCGCGGTCCCTGGCGTTGTTCATGTTGGCCGTTTCGATGAGCACCTTGGTCGGCACGCAGTTGTTGCGCAGCACGGCGGGCACGTAGGCCTTGCCGCCTTTCTGGCGGATGACATTGCGGACCGGGTTGCCCGGATGATGCACCGCGATGGCCGGTTTGTGCGCGCGCAGCGCCTTTACCAGCGTCCCGGCGAACACGCGCGACATGGCCTCGTCGCGGCGGCCCTGGCTGTTGCTGCATGAAGCGGTCCGCTCCCCGCGCGCCTCGGCGTACTTGCTGTAGTCGTGGCCGTTGGGCGTCTCGCTTTCGCGGCGGTGCGCCGCGCCCGGCACGTAAACCATGGAGCCCTGCATTTCGCGGTGCAGCGCGTCGCAGTGGATGGACGCGAACAGCACGTTGCGCTCGGCCGCGCCCGCGGCGCGCTGGCGGCGGTAAATGTCGTTGGCGAGGTACCAGCGCAGGTTGGCCGACACCTTGGCGTCCTCGTTGCAGTAGGGCGGCGTGGTGAGCACCACCTTGTTGCCGTCCTCGCCGAATCTTCGGGCGTCGCTGACGGCGTACCCGCGCCTCACGTCCTTCATGGTCATGAACACCTTTGCCCGCGTTTTCGCCTCCAGCAGGCTTTTGATGCGGCAGGCGATGTCGTAGTTCACCGCATACTCGTACACGCCGCCCACCGGCGGCGCGCCCGCGTCCCGGCCCCCGTGGCCGGGATCGAGGATGACCATCACGCCCTCAAGATCCTTCGTGCGGCTCTTGTCGCCCGACAGCCGCAGCGTTTCGGCCTGCACCTCGTCGTACTCTTTGCGCTCCTCCGTGCCCTGCGGCTGGTAGCTGTCGGACAGCATCTCCAGCGGGATGCGGATGCGCTGGTCCGCGAAAATCTTGTGCTCGTTCCTGATGCCGCTGCGAGCGATGATGACCTCGCAGGCGCCCTGCACCTCCACGTGGCCGCTGTAATCCGTAAACCGGCCCACCACGCCCGAGTAGATCGTCTCACCCTTCTGGAGGCGGTATTCGGCGTATTTGCCCTCCGCGTCGGAACCGTAGCTGAGGCCCGACTCCTCGGGGCTGACGGGCGTGTCCCTGTCTGCGTCCGCGGACTCTCCCGGCTCGGAGGGGGTCAGATGCGCCGTCTTGGCCTGCATGGCCGGGATGAGCAGGCGCATGGGCACCAGCAGGCGCTGCCCTTTTTTCAGCGGTTCGGGGGGCGGACCCTGCACGCCCTCGGCCCGGATTTGGCCGCTGTAGCCCGGGCTGCCTGTCAGCCATTCGGCCAGCAGCATCAGCGACTCGGTGCCGTTCGCGCCCTCGTAGGTGACGGTGTGCCACCAGCCGGATTCGTCAACGTAATCCTGGGGAAACAGCGCCTCCAGCGCGGCGCGCTGGGCTTTCGGGTTGAGTTTGCTGAATGGCACGGCCACCGAGGCGCGATCCCGGTAGAGCCGCCAGTCCTCGGGACCGGCCAGGTACGCGGAAAGAAACGTTTTCGCGCTCCCGCCCGGGGGTACCTGCATCTCCAGAAAGAGGATTCGGCCTTCGCGCAGTGTGGCGGCAACCCCGGGTGCCACTGCACGCCGAACCCCGCCCTGCGCCCCCGCCACTGGTGCCAGCACAACGACCAGCAGCGCAAGGATACAGATATGCCTTTTTGACCAACCAGCCAACACCCAACTCCTTGGTTGGCAGTCACACCATATAGTGTGGCCCTATTCTTGCTTTCTCAACATACTGTAGCACAGGGCTTGGCAAAAACACAATATATTGTATGTCATGAATTCGGTTGGGGTATCAGGAGCCACGGGTTGTGCCTCTTTGCCGCCCCCTCGTTGCCAGAGTTGGCTCATCAGAACGAGGGAAAGGGGTCTTCCAAGAATGTCAACACACCGAAACCGCCCCCTCCGTCATTCCCGCGAAGGCGGGAATCCAGAGGACCGCGCGTAGGCGTAAGTCCTTGGCAAGCCTGGATTCCCGCCTTCGCGGGAATGACGGGGAAGATGCATCTTTACTCGAGTTGTTCAGCCGACTTCGGGCTTGCCCCTCATTCTTGGAAGGCCCCGAATGTGAAGAATAGACGTTCTCGGCACAGCCCGATGGTGGCATTTCACTACTGAGAGCGTCGGCATCCCAGTCGGAAGGAATGCCGGCGTTCCCGGTAACGCTCCCAGTTAATGCGCCGCCAGCGGCGGACCCGCTTCCACCCATAGCCCGTTGTCGAGCCTGAGCGGCAGCCACTGGTTCTTGGCGCTGTCTAGCCGGAGGCCCCACACCGCGCCGTCCGGCCCGGCGGCGATGACATGTATCGGAGCCGGAAAGAACGTCCATCCCTTTCCGTCCCATTTCCAGGGCACACCACCGCCATTCACCGCCCATAGCACCCCGTCCGCTGCGGAAAGTTGAATGCCCGCTGCGCCGGGACTCACCAACTTCCACTCGGTGCCGGTCCATTCAAGGATGTCATAGCCGCCCGCCACGGGCACGGTGCCCAGCGCCCACAGGTGTCCCTTGGACGCGGCCAACTGCCGCACCTTTCCCGGCATGGCCTGCCAGCCGTCCCTTGTCTGCGTGTGCGGCACACCGTCGCTGTCCACCGCCCACAGCCCGCCGCTCTCGTCCACGGCCGCCTGCGCCACGGCAAACCCAGTGTCCATCTTCTCACGCTTTTCGGCGACGGAACGGGCCAATTCGGTGCCACTGGCGCCACCCACAAAATAGCGCACCCCGGCCGGTCCCGCCACCATGCTTCGTATCGAACCGGCGGGGGTAAGCACCCACTTGCCGTCCGCAAGATGCGGCATGCTGCCGTCGCTGAAGATCCCCCACACCGTGCCGTCGTTCATCAGGGCCAGTCCTGGCGGGGTCACGTCCCGGTGCAGTGAAACACCGTTCCGCTTGAGCCGCTCCGCGTGCGTCTTCATCCGCGCCTGGAAGTCGTCCCAGTTGCGGCCCTCTGCGGGCGACCACACCGTTTCCGCCAGCGCGCACAGGCGCGGGAAGACCTGTTCGTCTATGGCCTTGTCGTTGCGCGCGAGATGGGTCCACATGTTCGCCTGCGCGCCGAGCACATGCTTGGCCTGTTCCGGGGTAAGCTCCGGCGGGATGGGCTCGTAGGCATAGACCTTTTCCGTTGGCGTGGTGGTGTAGTCGTAATCGAAATAACAGTGCGTCGTCGGCGACATGACCACGGGGTGCCCCGCCTGCGCGGCGGCGATGCCGCCCTGCACGCCGCGCCACGACATGACCGCCGCGTTCGGCGCAAGCCCGCCCTCGAGGATCTCGTCCCAGCCCAGCAGCGTGCGTCCGTGGGCGTTTACCATCTTTTCGATGCGCTTGACGAAGTAACTTTGCAGTTCGTTCTCGTCCTTTAGCCCTTCGGCCTGCTTGCGCGCCTGGCACTTGGGACAGGACGCCCAAAATTCCTTGGGGCATTCGTCGCCGCCGATATGGATGTACTGTGCGGGGAAAATGTCGGCGACTTCGGCGACCACGTCCTCCATCAGCGCGAAGGTCGCGTCATTGCCCGCGCACATCACGCCGTAGGGTGTGACGCCCGGCTTCATCATGTCCATGTACGGCACGATGCGGTAGTCCTCGCCCCGGCACGAGAGTTCCGGGTGCGCCTTGAGCACGGGCAGGCAGTGGCCCGGCATTTCGATCTCGGGGACGATGGTGACAAAGCGGTCGGCGGCATACTTCACCAGTTCGCGCAACTGGTCCTGCGTGTAGTACCCGCTCACCTCTTCGGGATACTTCCCGTCCCACTTTGCGCCGATGTCCGTGAGTTCCGGGTGCTTCTTGATCTCGATGCGCCAGCCCTGCTCGTCCGTGAGGTGCAGGTGCAGCACGTTCATCTTGTGCATGGCGAGCAGGTCCACATGGCGACGCAGGTAATCCATCGTCAGGAAGGTACGGCTGCAATCCAGCATCAGCCCGCGCCAGCCGAAGCGCGGCGCATCGCGCACCGTCATGCACGGCACGGTCTTCGGTCCGCCACCCTCCGGACGTCGCGGCAGTTGCACCAGCGTCTGAAGCCCGTAGAACACCCCGGCCGGCTTCAGCGCGCGAATCGTTACCCCGTCCGCCGTCACCTCCAGCACGTACCCTTCCCCGTCCGGGGCCGCGGCCGCCGCGTCCAGCGCCAGCGTTATGTCCGCCTTGCCCGCGCTCCTCTGTCCCCCCGACAGACTCACCTCCCCCGTGCCGTGATCCTCCAGGTAATCCCGCAGCCATTCGGCCGCGCCGCGCAGTGACGGGTCGCCCACCCAAACGCGCACTTTTTCATGCAGTGTCCATACCCCGTCCCGCAGCTCCATGGAAGCGGGCCGCGGCATGATTTCAGGCACGGCCGTGGCGGCAACAAGCAAAGCAGTCATGACATTGTTCCTCGATGTCTTCCCCAATAATAACGTGCCGCGGACCGGGCACGGTAGGGCGGGCAGAACAGGACTTTGCGTCACTGCCAGCGGTGGGAGAGCCGGTTGCTCCGCCCCCATCCCTCCGAACCGTGCGGGCGGATCTTCTTTCTGAATCCTTCCCGCATCGGTCAGGTGGCCATTGTCGAGGCCGTTCCCCGCGCCGAGAAATTCGCCGTCGAGGCGTTCGTGAACGGCGCATGGAAGCCGGTGCTGGAAGGCAGGCACATCGGCGACGCCTTCGAGAAATCTTTCGACCCTGTCGCAGATCGGAA
>CALDSM010000480.1 GCA_937923585.1 uncultured bacterium | reverse complement strand
ATACGAGCTCTGATCGTGACTGGAGTTCAGACGTGTGCTCTTCCGATCTTCTTCCCCTGACCGCGGATGCCAGCGCCCCGGAGCAGCAGTTCCGTGTGACCTTCAGCAAGGCCGTCACCGGCGTTGACGCCGCCGACTTCTCCGTGTCCGGCGCAAAGGCCGCCGGCATCGTGTCCGTAACGGGGTCGGGCGCGGTCTACACCGTCACCGCCAGCCTCGGCGGCGCCACCGGCCCGCTGCAGTTGCAGGTGCTGGATGACAACAGCATCGTGGACGCCTCGCTCACCCCGCTTGGCGGCCCCGACGCGGGGAACGGCGGTTTCAGCCACAACGGCCCGCTGACCTATACCGACCCGGCCTTCACCGGCAACGACGACTTTGGCGGGGCCATGTGGTCCCTCGACGACACGCTCACCCCGATCAATTGGATGCTGGACGGGCAGCGGTTCTGGCCGGAAGCCTGCGACGCCAACGGCGGCTCCGTCACCGTGGACCCCCCCAGCATCGTGGGCAACGGCATGCTGGACGACTGCGAACTGGGCCTCATTTACGAATGCCTGAACAACCCCGCGCTTGACCTAAGCGACCGCGGCGGCGTGACCCATGCCCTGGTGCTGGATGCATGGCAGCGCAATATCACGCGGATGGTGGCCGACCTCGGCGGCGCCGACGGGCGCATCCGGCAGGCCATCCCGGGGCTGGACACGCTTATGGCCGGCTACATGACGCTGGGCAATTCCCAGTCCACCCTGGTGCCCCTGCTCCTCATGTCCGCCATCAGCGTGGTCATTTCCCTGCCGCCGGGAACCGCCATCCCGGCATCGCTCAATTACACCTGCCTGCCCGACTATTTCGGGCCCGACGGCGACGCCGACGGCGACGGCGCCACCAACCTGCAGGAGTACGCGTACTTCATGCCGCTGGGCGGGCGCGACCTGCAAATCATTGCGGCGCTTGATCCCACCATGAAGCCCGGCGAACAGACACCCGCCCACTCCACCGGCGGCGCCTTCAACCAGGGCGCCCCGCTGTCGCTGGGCATCCCCGGCACGCTCAGCCTTTCCGGCGGATTCCAGTGGCGCAAGGACGGCCAGCCCCTGCAGAACACCGGCACCATGTTCGGCACCCGCTGGTGCGAACTCGTCATCACCCGCCTGGGCAAAGACGACGGCGGCATCTACGACTGCGTGGACGCCAACGGCCAGACCCTCTTCGCCCCCGTGGTGGTCTCGGTCAATCCCATGCCCGCTGCCTCAACCGCCGGGCTCCTCGTGCTTGGACTTGTTTCTGCCGCCGTAGGCACACGCCGTTTGCGCCTGCGCCGAACCTAGGCGCCGGGAGACTGCGCGAAACTGCGCGAACCGCGGAGAATGGGAATGCTTTCCATTCAAGGGACGCGTGCCACAGGAGAGACTCCCGCTCAACCGTTTTGTGCCTCCGCCTCAATCCTGAACACCCGCCGCAGGCACACGGCCGCGAGAGAAAGTTCGCCCACCACCATGATGATCATGCATGCGCCGAAGGTGGCGTAGTCGGCATAGACATTCTCGGGGATGGGGAACAGCCGCGCGACGGCATAGAAGAAGGCCAGATCCCCTCCGGCGGGATAGGGTTTTGAGTAGCCGTGGGTGATAATCCCGCACCAAAGCACATCGTGCATGTTCGAGGTCGCCGCGCCCAGGGCGAATGCGCCCGGAGAAAGCAGGCACAGAGTCGAAACCCGCACCCGCTCTCCACGGGCGGAGGAGAAGAGCGACCATACCGCCACCGCGAGCGGCGGCATCGAGAGCGGCAGTCCGAGGAACGCTGACAGCATGAACAGCCAGGTGATTGCCTCCTGTGAAACGGGCAGATAGGGCGAGTCTATCAGCGTGGTGACGATGGACATGAACACCAGCCAGGACACCAGCGATACCCAGAAGAGCCGCAGCGCGTCCAATGTGTGCTCGCCCCGGGGAACACGCACATAATGGGCCAGCGCGCAGAGGAGCGCAAGAAACCCGACGAGTCCAAGACACAACGTCCATGTGTTCACATAGGCAGTAAGAACAAGCATCACCCAAGCCCTCATGCGTTCCTTGGCAGTGTGTTTTAATTCGAATTCGGGGACAGACTACGATTTAAGTCTTCCATATTCTTCGTTCTCCGGCGGCGGTGCGGTGCGCGCCTTGCGGCCGCGCCGCGCGGGGCGCAGGCACCGGCCAACGAGACCCTCCAAACGCTCCACAAATGTGGACGAACCGCAGGGGCGGCCGGTGTTCGTCTGCTGGCGAATGCGTTCCACGGCCGCTGCGTCATCCGCGTGTGTCAGCCATGCCGTCCAGTCTTCCACCACGCCCGGCGGGGGAAACTCCTTCGAGAGCAGCGCATCCCCGGAAAGGCCGCAATGGGCCGCCGCGCTGGACCAGCGGTACTCTTCCGCGCGCGCCGCCAGACCCGCACGGACCGGGTTGCGCTCCACGTAGCGCACCGCCGCTCACAGATGCGCCTCATCCAGCGGGCAGGAATAGAAACGCCCCTGCCACACATGCCCGGATGACTGTGTCTGCGCATTGAAACGCATCGCGTACACCGTGTGCGCATCGCGCAGCGCCCGCGCCAGTGACTCCTCGCGCAGCGGCACGGCCACCAGGTGAACATGGTTCGTCATCAGGCAGTAGGCCCACAAGGCCAAACCGTGGCGCGCCGTATACCGTTGCAGGAAGCAAAGATAGGCCAGCCGATCCCCGTCCGACACAAACACGTCCGCGCGGCGGTTTCCACGCTGCGTGATATGATGCGGAAAGCCTGCTATGACAACACGTCCCACGCGGCTCATGGCAAACAGGATGGCACAAAACCGTCAAAAGGTCAATCTAAATCGTAGTCTGTCCCTGATTTATAAAATCGTAGTCTGTCCCGAATGGCACTGACTTAAGGAGTTTGTCCGAGTAGCCGCTGTTTCATGACGCTC
>CALDSM010000479.1 GCA_937923585.1 uncultured bacterium | reverse complement strand
TCCCACTTGCAGTGGGTAAAGGCGAAATTAAAGGCGGCGTGCAGGCGGTCGCTGAGGGGCTTGAACCCTTCCGGGTAGAGTTCCTTCTTGACGCGCCAGTCGCCCGCGGTCTGGTGCCATTTCCCCGTGCCAAACCACTCCGCGTCAATCCAGTAGAAATCGGTGGGCAGGTCGTGGCTGATGATAGCGTCGGTGTCTTCCATGTGGTAGGCGATGGGGGTGCCGCCCCAGTTGGAGGCGAAGAAGGAAGGCGCCATGGGTTTGCCTTCCACGTTTGGCCGGGCATATTTCAGGATGAACCGGCGCAGTTGGTTTTGACCGTGCTGCCAGTCGCCCTGGTAAAACAGCAGAAGAATGCGCGGCGTGCGAATTTCCTCGCCGGGATGGAGCCGCAGGTGCGTGAGGTCCATGCCTGCGACCAACCGGGTGTCCTTGCTGTCTTTGTCCCGCTCAAAGCTGGCGGCCCATTCGCCCGACCAGCCCACGCCCACAATTACGCCGCCTCCACCGTGTTCGAGATTGAAGAAGGGCAAAAAGTCGCTCGATGACCGGCCGCCGCCCGGCTGGAACCGTTCGTGTGCGCCCGGATTCATTGTGCGGCTGAGCGGCATGAAATCATCCATCGAGCAGGTCGCGCCCTTGGCGAAATGAAGAACAGGGTCGCCTTCCGGCGACGCGAACGACATGCGGAGTGCCTGGATGTCTTCTATCATGGGACTGTCCTGCGCGCCGGTGTTGCGGAATGACAGCACCCACTCCACTGCGGGAAAGTCCGAATACCACGCCGCTTCGCAGCGCACCTCCAGCCCGGTCTTCGGGTCGATGCGGGGGAGAACGGACCTGGTGACCCCTGACTCGTCCAGATCAAGCCAGCGGGGCAGCACCGTTGTCGAAGGCTCGCCGTCGCACACAAAAGAATAGGAAGGGGCATCCTGCAGATGGTGTTCTGTGCGCCATTTTCCGGCCATGCCCATTTCATCGGTCGACGGTCCCGCGCCACATTGCGACAGAACCGCAACCAGCAGCATCTCCAGCATGTTCATTTGCCTCCCGACTCTCCCGGAGTCTGGTCATTCCCGCCCCTGCCAGTTTTTGTCGTACTGCTCAAGAAGCCGGTACAGGATGTTCAGCGCCTCGTCGCAATCGGGGGTTGCCCCGGTGTAGTCCTGTTTCTCGAAGGCCAGTTCCGCCGTGTTGATATGCGCCTCGGCCGCTTCCATGTCTTTGTCTATGGTGGTCAGGTTCTGCTCCCGCTCGATGCGCCTCATCCGGTTCAGTTTGTTCCGCGCCTTCTGGAACTTCAGGAAGGCCTGGTCGTGCGGGTCTTCACCGGCGCGCGGCCGCCGTTCTTCGGCTGTCGGCAGCGCGGGGAAGGCCTTGTGCGGCTCGGACTGGTACCAGAAAGCGGTGCTGGTGTAGTCGTTGGCGAAATTGTTCGCGTGGCCGTGCTCAAGGGTTGCCCGGATGGATTTCTGGAAGCGAATGGGGTCGGTCACGAAAAAGCGGTACATGCCAACCTTGCCCGAAAAATCGCGGTTGCCCACCAGGTGAAAGCCGGTGTAGGGGCCGGCGTACTCGGTGTTCGGGCAGGCGCCTCCGCCAAATATTTCCTCGGTGCCCGTCCCGTGGAACGACGGCGGCCAGGGCTCGCCGTCAATGAATATCATGTCGTCACCCTCGCCGTACCATCCGCCGATGACGTTGTCAATGTTAAGAAAGTAGCCCGCGAGATTGCCCCGGCCTTCGGCGTCGAGAATGACG
>CALDSM010000478.1 GCA_937923585.1 uncultured bacterium | reverse complement strand
CCGTCGAGGCAATGCGGCTCGGCGCCGCGGACTACATCGAAAAACCCTTCAAGACCAACGACGAGATACGCCTGCGCGTCAGGCGCGCCATCGCCGAGCGCAACCTGCGCCGCGAAAACGAGGCGCTGCGCACCGAACAGGCCCGGCACGCCCGGCTTGACAGCATGGTCGGCAAGAGCCCCGCATTTCAGGAGGTCATCACGATGATCCGGCGCGTTGCCGGCCTGCCCAGCACCATCGCCATACACGGTGAAAGCGGTGTCGGCAAGGAACTCGTCGCCAAGGCCATCCACAGCCTGAGCAGCCGCGCCGATCAGCCCTTCTTCGTCATCAACTGCGGCGGCATTCCCGAGACCCTGCTCGAAAGCGAGCTGTTCGGCTACAAGAAGGGCGCCTTCACAGGGGCCGAAAGGGACAAGGAGGGCCTCTTCGTCGTGGCGAACGGCGGCACCATCTTCCTCGATGAAATCGGCGAGATGCCCATGTCGCTCCAGGTCAAGCTCCTGCGCGTGCTGCAGGACAGCAACGTCACCCCCGTCGGCGGGACCACCGCGGTCCACGTGGACGTGCGCATCATCTCCGCCACCAACCGCGATCTGGACGCCATGGTGGAGGAGGGCAGTTTCCGCAAGGACCTCTACTACCGGCTCAGCGTGATTCCGATCCAGGTGCCCCCGCTCCGAAACCGGCGCGACGACATCCCCCTGCTCGCAAACCATCTCCTCCGCAAGCACGCGGACCACATGGGATGCGCCCCAAAGGAGGTGTCGCCCGAAGCCGAGCAGGCCCTCCTGCGCTATCCATGGCCCGGAAATGTGCGCCAGCTCAGCAATGTCATTGAGAGGGCGCTCGCGCTCAGCGCCGACGCAACCATTGGTTTTCAGGACCTGCCGCCCGACATCCGCAATTATGCCCCCCAATCCGTCCATGAAGAGGGCACACTGCCCCCGTCCGGAATTGACCTCGAAGCACTGGTCGAAAAGATTGAGGTGGACTACATCCGGCAGGCGTTGGAACGCGCGCGCTACTCCCAGTTGAAGGCGGCATCGCTGCTGGGGATGACCCCGCGCTCGCTCCGCTACCGTCTGCAGAAATACGGGCTAAATGCGGATTAACCCCGGTTTTTGCGGGACTTTTCACACTATTCACCCTTTATTTTCCGGCCCAAAGGTGATATTCTACGTATGTTCTCGGGAGGAGACGACAACCGTCAAGAAAGTGGATCTGTGGTTCTGTGTGGCCATGCAGGATAAAGGCATACTTTTAGGAGTGAAGTCCCGTGCAGTCTATCAAGTTCAGACAAATCAGTGGGGTGGGTTTGGGGATGCTCGTGCTGGGTGCCGCGCTTTTCGGAAACTTCGCGCAGGCAGCCGACCGCATTCCGCGAGTTCTTTACGTGGGTGACAGTTGGACCGGATTCATGTGGGGGTTTCGTTCCATGAAAGCCGCCCTGGAGGCGCCCGAGTACGCCGCTGACGGGCTGGACCGTTGGATTGAGACCGGCAGCAGCACCGCCATCATGGGCGCAAAGGCCTATGAGTTCCTCTCGCCGGAACGCCAGGCCGCCATAGCCAAGTCGCTCGCCGACTATCCGAACATTGACGTGGTGGTCGTCACCATGGGCGGCAACGACTTCGCGGGCGGCTTTCCCGTCAACGTTCCCGGTCAGGGCTGGAAGAACAAGGACTGGTATGACTGGTACATCGAGAACGAGTACGACTCGGACCCAAACAACAACTGGCCCGAACAGGTGCTGTTCGACCAGATGAAGAGCGACCTGCGCCAGATTCTGACGCACATACTGGCGCAGCGCCCGGACGTCCGCATCGCCCTGGTGGGCTATGACAAAACCTGCCGCAAGTGCTACCAGCGCTCCGGGCTGACCATTGCCCGCCAGAATCAGGCCCTGCTCAAGATGGAAACGACCAAGCGCGACCTGTGCGTCGAACTGGCCCAGTTGCCTGAATACGCGGGGCGCGTGGAATATATACAGAGCATGGGGCTGATTCAGAACAAGTACGGCTATTTCACCAGCAATGAGTGGGGCGACACCCCCATGGCGAACGAAAAGGACTACCCGCCCGCGCGCCCGCTCAGCCAGGTGGACGTGGCGCCCGGCGTGGCACCCATGCCCGGCACCCTGGCGAATGGATACAATCCCTGGCCGGGCGGTGATCCCCTGTGGCAGGATCCCCGCGCATGCTACATAGACGAGGACATCCATCTGCAGCGCGAGGGCTATGACCTGAGCGCCAAGCACGCCCTCGATGTCCGAATCCGCGAGTGGCTCAACTACCCCAAGGTCCTGTCCGTCATCCCCCAGGGCAGGCTGGGCGACACCCAGGCATACACCGTGACTTTCTCCGAACCCGTGGCCGGCGTGGACGTCTCCGACTTTGAACTGTTTGACGCGGCCAAGTCCGGCGCGAAGGCGGCAACCATCACCGGCGTGCAGCCCGGATCGGGCGGGGCGGAATGGGTCGTCACCGCCAACCTGGCCGGAACCACCGCGAACACGCTGCTGCGGGTCCTGGACGACGACAGCATCACGCGCACCGACAACGGCACGCCCCTGGGTGGCCCCGGCGCCGGCAACGGACGCTTCGATTTCAACGGCGCCTACGTGTTCCGCGACATGCTGCGGCCCGATGACACCGACTTCATCACCACGCTGAACTATCTGGACATCGCGTCCCAGCCCTACTTCGCCACCTACGTCCCCGGTATGAGTTTCAGCCCGGACCGGTTTGATATTAACGGGTCCTTTTGGTTTGATGGAGGCAGTTTTGAGGAGCCCTACACCATTCCGGGCAACAGCATGCTCGAAGCCTATGAGTTCGCGCTTATCACCCACATGTTCACCCATCCCGGTCTGGACCTGTCCGCACACGGCGGGCCCAAAGCCTCCGATGTCATCGCCGCATGGAACCACAACATTGGCAAAATGCAGGCCGCATTGGGCGGCAGTGGCAGCATCAGTGACATCCTGCTTCCCGGGCTGGACACCCTGCTCACCGGGTACATGACCCTTGACGGCAACCCCGCCACCCCCGTGCTCAACAACTCCTCCTTCCTGGCAGTAACTCTGCTGACCATGCTGAGCGGGGTGGACAACTTCCCCGTGGACGTGAAGCCCATCGCCGCCGCCGATTTTCAGGGGTTTCCCTCCGCGTTCACCCCTGACGCGGACCCCGACGGAGACGGATGGACCAACGACAAGGAGTATGCGTACTTCCTGCCGGACGGCCCTGATGCCTTTGCTGCTGCTGCGCTCGATGCGTTGCTGATGCCGAGGCTGGGAGACGGGTACTTCCAAGCGGGCTCTGACACACGCCTGCCACTGGTGGAGCGTCCCGCATGGGACGGCAAGATTCAGTGGTACCGGAACGGCCAGCCGCTGACCGACGGAGGCAATGTTTCCGGCAGTTCCACCCGATGCCTTGTGCTCTCGTCGCTTGGGGCGGAGGACGCGGGCGAATACACATGCGTTTACCAGACGGCCATGGGCTCGGGAGGCAACCGCACCTACACGGACCACACCTACCCGGCGGACCAATCCATCAGCGTGCGGGTTGGCGCGGCTGTGCCCGCTCTGGTGGGCCTGAGTCAGGCTGAGGCGGAAACCACCCTGGCTGGTGCGGGTCTTGTCCTCGGCGAGGCAACCCAGGAGTGCAGCAACACCGTCCCGACGGGCGTGGTCATTGGCCAGAGCGTCGCGGCCGGTGAGACGCTCGAGTTCGGCGGCGCGGTGTCCTTGACCGTGTCATCCGGCGTGTGCAGCGTGCCTGTGCCCAATGTGTCGGGCATGGCCCAGGCGGACGCGGGCGATGCCCTGGTCGCCGCGAATCTTGTTCTCGGCGAAGTCACCCGGGAGTGCAGCGACACCGTTCCGGCAGGCATGGTCATCACCCAGATTCCCGCCCCGGGCCAGCAAATTCCCTTTGGCAGCGCAGTGGCCTTGGTGGTGGCATCCGGTCCCTGTACGGTGCCCGTACCCGGCGTTTTGGGATTGACCCGGACGGCCGCGGAGATCGCACTGAACGGTGGCAACCTTGCAGTCGGAGCAGTGACCGAACAGTGCAGCAACACGGTTTCGGCGGGCTTGGTTGTCAGCCAGGCGCCGCCGGCCGGCCAGCAGGCCCCTGTGGGCGGAGCCGTCGCATTGGTGGTCTCGACAGGCGTGTGCAGCGTGTCCGTTCCCAACGTGGCGGGGCTGTCTCAGACTGCGGCGGGCGACGCGCTTGGCGGGGTCGGCCTTGTCGTTGGCACGGTGACGGAGCAGTGCAGCAACACCGTTGCGGCGGGGCTGGTCATCGGCCAGATTCCGGAAGCGGATCAGCAGGCTCCCCACGGCAGTGCAGTGGCGCTGGCGGTCTCGACGGGCGTGTGCAGCGTGTCCGTGCCCAACGTGGCGGGATTGACGCAGGCGGCGGCGGTCGCCGCGCTCAGCGGCGCAAACCTCGCCCTTGGCGTGGTGACGCAGCAGTGCAGCGGCACGGTGGCGTCAGGCCTGGTCATTAGCCAGGTTCCTGCGGCAGACCAGCAGGCCCCCTACGGCAGCACCGTGGCGCTGGTGGTTTCGACCGGCATGTGCAGCGTGTCCGTGCCCAGCGTGGCGGGCATGACACAGGCAACGGCCGGTGCCGCGCTCGACGCCGCGTCCTTGTCCCTTGGCACCGTAACGGAGCAGTGCAGCGCCACTGTCGCATTGGGCTTGGTCATCAGCCAGGTTCCTGCGGCGGACCAAGAGGCACTGTCCGGCAGCGCTGTGGCGCTGGTTGTGTCTGCGGGGCCCTGTGCCGCCGAGGGCGAGGTCGAAGGGGAGGGCGAGGGCGAAGTTGTCACGCCCACGGAGACGGAATTGCGTGATCTGCTTGAGACCGCCTTTGCAACGGTGGACAGCAACGGTGATCGACAGATCAGCTATGCCGAGGCGCTGGCCGTCCTTCCGAAACTGCCGGAGTCTGTGTTTAATGCGGTGGATGCAGACGGCGACGGCCAAATTGGCCCCGAGGATATCGGTTTGGACGAGGGCGGCTGCGCGGGATGTTCCGGCGGCAAAGGAGCCTTCACGTTCGGCCATCTGAAGGGGAGTTTTGGCGGCATCTTCCTTGGCGGGTTGAGCCTCATGGTCTTGATGGCGTCAGGAAAGCACCGGCAGTAGTCTCCCGTCCAGCAGCATTCGGCCGTATCATAAACGTATTCAGGAACCGCCGGACAGCCTCCGGCGGTTTCGTTCTATTCAGCGGAAGTTGCGGGGGTTACGCATACCCGGGCGGGATGGTATGGTATTATTAGAGCAAGATGGTACGGGCCGTGGGCAGTTGATGCGGCCGGGCTTATTCCGCAAGGGAATTGCGCAGCCGTGACACGCGTCAACCTCTCACAGAAACCCCATACAGTGGTACGGAATACGGACGAGGCAGGACTTCCGCCCCGGTTCCGTGTGTTGCTGCTCAATGACGACTATACGACCATGGAATTCGTCGTGGAGATTCTTGAGCAGGTCTTTCTGAGGCCGCGTGACGAGGCCGTTGCAATTATGCTGGCCGTGCATGGGCATGGCTCGGGAGTCGCAGGTGTTTACGTGAGGCAGGTGGCCGAGATGAAGTGTGCCGCGGTGCATGTGCGGGCCCGTGCGGAAGGGTTCCCCCTGCGCTGCGTCATGGAGCCCGAATGACCGCCGAATAGAATGGATGGACAGTGGGCCAT
>CALDSM010000477.1 GCA_937923585.1 uncultured bacterium | reverse complement strand
AGCCGGCGGGACGCCGGCGCTCCCAGTAAGACCGTTCCCAGTGGGGTTGGTTTGCGTGTTGCCGGTCCCAACGCCCATAATCTCCGCAAACCTTGGGAGCCCCATCATGAGAATTACCGCCTTCTTGTTGGTCGTGTCACTGGCCTGCATGCTCATTGCGTTCTCTGCGGCGGCACAGACCCCGCCCGCGGACGCGCCGGGCACGATACACGTTTTCAACGGCAAGGATCTGACCGGCTTCTACAAGTGGGTCAAGGACCGCGGCCGCGACATTGACCCGAAAGCGGTGTTCACGGTCAAGGACGGTCTGCTCCGCATTTCCGGCGAGGAACTGGGCTGCGTGACCTCCAATGACGAATTCGAGAACTTCAGGGTGATCATGGAGTTCAAGTGGGGCGAGATGACCTGGGCCGGCCGCAAGGAAGCCGCGCGCGACAGCGGGCTGCTGCTCCATTCCACCGGTGCGGACGGCGCCTATAGCGGCATCTGGATGCGCTCCATCGAGTGCCAGATGATTGAGGGCGGCACGGGAGACCTGCTCGTGGTCGGCGACGGATCGGACACCTTCCAGATCACCGCGCCCACCGCGCCCGAACTGGACAAGAACTGCGGTGTGTACAAGCCCGGCGGCCAGCCGAGAACCATCAACTCGGGCCGCATCAACTGGTGGGGCCGCGACCCGGAATGGAAGGACGCGAAGGGGTTCCGGGGCAAGCAGGATGTGGAGAAGCCGGTCGGCGAATGGAACCGTCTTGAATGCATCGCCCAAGGCGACAAGATCACGGTCCTCCTCAACGGCGTCACCATGAATGAATGTTACAGCGTCAAGCCGCAGAAAGGCCGCCTGCAAATCCAGTCCGAAGGCGCCGAAGTGTTCGTCCGCCGTCTGGAAGTGGTGCCGCTGTCCAAGTAGTTCGGGTTCCCGGCGCCTCTGACAATCCCCTTGAAAGGAATCCCCATGAAAATGGACATGACGCATGCATTGCTGTTCTCCCTGGCAGCCTGTGGTTGCCTGGCCGCATCCGCACAGGAACAGACCTACGCCGAAAAGCTCGGCTGGCCCAAGGGTGCGCGGGTCGTCATCTTCCACGTGGACGACGCGGGCATGTCGCACGACTCGAACGTGGGCACCATCGAGGCCATGGAGAAGGGCGTCGCCACCTCGACCAGCATCATGTACCCCTGCCCCTGGGTGGTGGAGATGGCGCAGTACGCCAAGAAAAACCCCGACGCGGACATCGGCCTGCACTCCACCTTCACCAGCGAGTGGGACGTCTACCGCTGGGGTCCCGTGGCGGGCAAGAAGGCCGTGCCGGGCCTGACGGACGAGGAAGGCTGCCTGTGGCATTCGGAGCAGGAGGCGGCCAAGAACGCCACCCCGGACGAGGTGGAAACCGAACTGCGCGCCCAACTGGACCGCGCGCTGACCATGGGCCTGAAACCCACGCACATTGACACGCACATGGGCACGGTTTACACCCGGCCTGACTTCCTGGAGCGCTACATCAAGGTCTCCGCGGAGAACGGCATCCCGGTCATGGTGCCCGGCGGTCACGCATTCTATCTGGCGCAGGAATCACACGAGATGGTCGGCGGCGTCAAGGCGCTGGGCGAGAAAGTCTGGGCGCTCGGCCTGCCCGTGCTCGACGACCTCCACACCGGATTCGGCTGCGAGAACCCCGCCGACAAGAAAGCGCAGGTTCTCAACTTCCTGCACAACGTGAAACCGGGCATCACCCAGTTCATCGTCCACTGCACACGCCCCTCGGACACCTTCAAGAATATCGCCGGTTCCGGTCCCATGCGCCTCGCCGAACTGGAAGCGCTGACCTCGCCGGAGGTGAAGAAGGCCGTCGCGGAAGAGAAGATCATTCTCACCACCTGGCGCGAACTAAAGCAGCGCCGCGATGCGGTGAAGTAGAGGAGGCTTCCAGCCTCCTTCCGCCCGTGCCCTGGCCGCGCTGCAAGAACGCGGCAGGAAGCCGCGTCCACAGTGCCGACGCGATGACCGTCCTGATTTGGAGTGCGGCGGCAACGACGTCGCGGGACACCCCAGAAGCCGCCGGGACTATTTCAGCCCGAGCGCGCCCAGGATGATGGTTCCGAAGAGATAGGCCCAGATTTGCAGGAAGATCTGGCCTGCGGAGTCAACGGCCTTCCCGGGGATGTCGTTCTTGGGAATGCTCAGCGGCTTGATGTGTTTCATCCGTCCATCTCCTTTATGCTCGACCGTCCTATTGACGGTACATATCCACCCAGTGCAGCGTCAGCGCGCCGTTTTCGGCGGCGAGCGCCTCTTCCGGCAGTTTCACCTGCATGTAGCCGGGGCACATGCAGACGGTGAAGGCGGACCAGTGGCCGCCGTTTTCGGCCGTCACCTCGAAGCCTTCCAGGCGGGTGAAGGGCTTGTTTGCCTCATACCGCAACCCGACCAGCAGCCCGGTCAGGGGGCAGACCGCATCGGGCTGCACCGTGGCCTCGCCAATGCCCGAAGGGCAGGTCACCAGCAGCCTGGGCGCCGTAAGTCCCTGCTCCAGGGTTCCCTGGTCCGCGGGGTTCTTGAGGGTTACCTGAACCGCGTCCAGACAGGAAACGACACCGGGACCGACGACGCGGATGTTGAAGAGGGCGCCGTTGGACGCGGTGATGTCCGCATGGACGGGCACTTCCGTGACCTTGCGGATGACGATGGCATAGGACGGGGGCGGCGTGATCTTGATGGTCACGCTGACCTGTTCGGGATAGGACTCGGCCACGAGGATTACCGGCGGATTCACCGTGTACCCCTCGGTCGGGAAGGCAAAACTGGCGTCCAGCCGCCAGGCCGCGTCGGAAAGCCGGTTCTTCGTCAGGGTCCCCTGAAAACCGTAGGGCCCGGACAGGGCATAGCCGAAGCGCCCGGAAAGCGCGGTCAGTTGGACGTTGCCGGTGGTTTCCTCACCCTTCCCGCAGTCGCAGGGGGGGCAGCCGCCCAACAACAGGGTCGTGGAAAGCAGCGCCAAACAAAGACTTGACCGGAACACAGCATGCATGTTCATAACCTTCACCTCGGTCACTTTACCGGCGACGGCGCGGTTTGTTTCGGCCACGGCGTATTCGACCCCCAGGCCCTGCATTTGTGTCTGGAACGGATTTGAAGCGCCGACAACCAGGGTACTAGGATTCACTGTTCCAAACACCCGGCAGCAACGTCTTATTCATGGAAGGAGGCACCAGCGCATGAACGCGGCCAAGCGGTTCCTGTTTGCCATAACGCTCATCACGCCGACTATCGCCCTGTTGACGTCCCTGCCGTCGGGGATGGCATCCGCCCAGGAACCCAAACCGCCCGAGAAGATCAAGCGGGTGGACATCGTACACATGTCGCACACCGACATCGGGTTTACCGACCACCCGGCCGTCACGCGCGAACAGCAGACGCGCTACCTGGACATCGCCATTGACGGCGTGCTGGCCACGGAAAGCGCGCCGCCGGAGGCCTGCTTCGCCTGGACCGCCGAGGCCACGCTCACGGTGGACGACTGGTGGCAGAAGAACACGCCCGAGCGGCGGCAGGACCTGATTCGGGCGATCAAGACCGGCCGTCTCGAAATCTCGGCGCTCGCCATGAACCAGACCGCCACGCTCAGCGCCGAGGAATGGCAGACCAGCCTCCACTGGCTGCCGGAGGAACTGTGGGACGCCGCCGCCCCGAAGACGGGCATCCAGAACGATGTGAACGGATTCCCCCGGGCGGGCGCGGTGGCGCTGCTCAACCGGAACGTGAACAACCTCTGGATGGGCATCAACCCGACCAACGGCCAGGCCCCCTTCGAGGTGCCCATGGCCTTCTGGTGGAGAATGCCCGACGACCGCCGCATCTTCGTCTGGCTGGGCGACACCTACCCGAACGGGTTCTACTACTTCTTCCCCGATTCCTGGCGGCGCGGCCCCGTTCCGGAATCCACCGACACGCGGTACCGCCCGCCCCGGCGCGGCGAATTCTACCCCACCGACGAGGCGTCCCTGCGGAAGGCCCACGCCCGCCTGTGCGGGCGCCTCGCCGAGTTGGAGGCGCGGGGCTACCAGTACCCGGTGCTCCCGCTGTCGGTGACGAATGAGTGGCGCATGGACAACGACCCGCCCTTTCTCGGGCTGGCCGACTTTGTCGCGGCGTGGAACCGCCTGAAACTGCAACCGGAGCTGCGCATGACCACGGTGACCCAGGCCATTGAGGCGGTGCGGCCGCAGGTGGACGCGGACCTGCCGGAGTATGCGGGGGAGTTCCCCGACTGGTGGGCCAACGGCTGCGCCTCCGGACCCAGGGAGGTGGCCGCCTCGCGCCGGGCCAAACGCAATCTGACCGCCGCGCTCAGCCCGGTATGGGGCGCCGCGCCGGACGCAAGAACTCGGACCGAGGCCGACCGGCTGCTGCGTCAATTGTGCCTCTTTGACGAGCACACCTGGGGTTCGGCGGACAGCATCGGGCTGCCGCACGACATTGACACGCTGGCGCAGTTCAACGAGAAGGCGCGCACGGCGTACTATCCCCTCGCGATGTCCAAGGTGCTGCTGGCGCAGCGCGCGCGCACCGCGATCTATCCGCTGGAATACGGCTACCACGTGGCCAACACCGCCCCGAGGCCGTGGAGCGGCTGGATCACGATGAAGACATCGGCGTTGCGCGAAAAGGTGGACGCTTTGAAGAATCCGATCACCGGCGTCGCCACGCCGGTGGAGGTGCTTCCCGGTTACGCCCAGTTCACCCCGCCCGCAAACGCGGAGGAGATGACGCCCGAAGCCGACAACGGCACCGTCGCCGACAACAAGCCGGGACAACTCCTCCGCTTCTGGATGGAAAACCTGGCCCCACGGACGACGGTCCGCCTTGTCCCAAGCGAAAAGACCGCCCCCGCAGCGCCTTCACCCGCGCCCACCGTCACGGTGGATGACAACGGCTGGCCGACTTCCATCCAGTGGCCGGACATGGGAAAACCGCTGTTCACGGAGCGTCCGGGCAGCTTCGTTTCAGTCGAACTCATTGAGCCTTCCGGACGCTGGAAGTACAACGAAATACTCCAAGGCCGCGACGAGGCGCGCCGGAAGAACGCGCTGAAAGAGACACCGGCGGAGGCGGCCGGCAAAACCAGCGTCGAGTCCAACGCCCACACCACCGTCTACACGCAGTCCATGCGCCACCCCCGGCTCAAGTGGATGACGCGCACGCTGGAGGTTCACCACGCGGACACACGGGCCGTGTTGACCGTCCGGCTCCACCGCACCTCGTCGGAATTGCCGGAGTGGTTCTACATCGGATGCGCCATGCCCACGGGGGACACGCTGCCGGTCACCTCATGCGGCGGCTACCGCTTCGTGCCCTTCACGGACCAACTGCCCAACACCTGCCGCGACTGGTTCACCATAGACAGTTGGCTGGACTACGGCACAACCGACGGCCACTGGCTGTGGGTCAGCCGCGACGCGCCCCTGGTGAGTCTGGGCGGGCCGCAGCCGCTCCGGCATCTGGAGGACGTGCCGCCCGCGCCGAACAGGGCATACGCGCTGGTATTCGACAACACATGGATGACGAATTTTGTCGCCGACAGTCATGGCATCTTTGAGTTCCGTTTCGATCTGGTTTGGAGGGATTTGGACGGGGTCGTGACCGCGCAGGACGCCGCCAATGTGGCCGAAACGGTGCTGTCGGAGCCGCAGATAATCATCCAGCCCGACCTCAGGGAAGATCCCATCTTCATGGAGCGGCTGTACAAGCCGTGAACTTGGAAACGAGAGACAACCTGCCAGAGCACTGAGGCGGGCCTGCCCCCTTGTGGACTGCGGTGGCAGAGCGAAGCGCCGACACCGCTTTGGCTGGCTCGAGCGTTGACCCAGTCGCCGGGCAGTTGCCCGGTCAAGCCAAAGCGGTGTCGTTGCCACCGCACTCCAAAATGGGACCGCTCTCCGTGCCTGTGTTCGTCCGTGTCCGTCCGCAGCGCGCCCCTGCCCTATTTCGCCGCGTTGAGCAAACGGCTGATGAATCCTTCCGGCGCGCAGGCGGCGGCGATGTCCTGTCCGGCAAAGGCCAGCGGATAACTCCACACGACCATGTGGTCGTAGTAGTCGTGCCCGTGGCAGGTGCCGCCGGTTTTGGAGCTGAGCCCGCAGGGTTGCGCCCAGGGCATGGCGTGCGGCCCGCGGAAGACGGTGTCGAGCATGCCCTGCGCCGCGCGTGATCCCTCTTCGGTGCGGCCCTTGTAGAGATAGACCATCGCGGCGGTGGCGTTGCACTGGATGAAGATGTCGCGGGACCACATCGTGTCCGGAATGCCCGAGCCGCCGCCCTCCTCGCAAAGCCGCCCGTCGGGATACACCGCGTCCACCATGCCGAAGGGCGATGCGGGCACGTTGAGTTTCGTGATGCTGTCCAGCGCCTTTTCAATGCGGTCTTCGGGCAGCGCATCGGGCAGGCCGAGCACGCGCGTGCTCCACACACCGCTCAACTGCATCGCGGGGCAGGCGTCGTTGCTGCGCCCGGTGGCGGGGTCGTTGTAGACGCGGTAATAGGACCCGGTCCACAGCTTGTCCTCATAGGCCTTCTGTCCGCGCGCGAGTGTCGCCTTCCATTGCTCCGCCTGCGCGGGGTCGTTGGCCAGTTCGGCCATCCTGATGCCGCACACCAGCGCGCCCAGGCCCTTCCCGGCGGTATAACTGCTCGCGCCGTACCAGGGCCAGTTGTCCATGGGGTTGTTGGCGGGGAAGGTTTCCCCCTGGATGGCGTGGACCTGATCGTCCACCAGCCCGTCGCCGTCCTTGTCCAGCGTCATCATGAAGTTGAGGGAGTCGCGCGCGGAACCGTAGAAGTCATCCAGAAAGGCCTTGTCGCCCGTGCGCAGGTAGTACCGGTAGATCATCTGGGCGTATTCGCCCGCGCCGCAGGTGTGCTGGCAGTGGTACCGCGCGTCGCGGATGCCGAAGGCAAGCCCCATGCAGAACGGCGGCTCGCCGCCGCGGAGCTGGAAATGGCGGATGGCCTTGAGCGTGGTCAGTTCCAGTTCGGGAAAGAGGAACAGCGCGGGCCAGTGGCCGAAAAAGCGGCACGGCATGGTCTCGGTGATCGAGCAGGTCGAAAAGCTCTCGTTGACCAGGAACAGCCCCTCTTTGCCCCACCAGTCGTCCGCGCGCTGCGGGGCAATCCACAGCGAGTTCTTCGTCAGCGCGTAGGGCGCGGTGATAAGGGTTTCCTTCAGCCAGGGCGGCAGGTCGGCGCCGTACAACGCGTTCTGATAGCCCAGGATGCGCCGCAGCCATTCGTCCCGCTGCTCGGCGGCGTGCATGGTCACGGCGCGCGCATCGGCAAAGCGCTCGGAATAGACATGCTTCTCCACGCGTCCGGAACTCTCCCGCAGGTAGGGCTGGTTCCACGCGAGGGTGAATTTCACGCGCTTGCGCTCACCGGGCGCCACATCCAGCGCGGCCGACGCCCGAATACCCGCCTCCGCGTTTTCGGTCACGCCGTTCTCGACGGCAACCGCATAGCTGTGCCGAATCCATTCCGGCAGCCGCTCTATGGGCGCGTGGGTTACCTGCATCCCCTGCCACGCGCCCTCGGAAAATGGGGAAGCGTCCCCCTTGGGAAAGCCGCCCGGAGAGAAGGACAGGGTAACGTTGCGCGCCGCATCGCCAAGGTTGGTGACAAACACCTCAAAGCACGCGGCGGGGGTGTTTGATTCGGTCGCGTCCCCCGGCAGGAACGGGCTGAACGCGCGCACCTCCACGCGCAGCGGCAGGTCGAACTCATACCGCGCATCGGCGATCGGGAAATGGCCGAAATAATGCACCGCCCTGGCGTCGCCGACACCGTCCAGCGGCGTCGCAACCGAATAGGTCTTCCCCTCCGTGGTCAGCGACAGAAACGGCTTGCCCAGCACGATGGGAGCGGGATACCGGTTGAATATGGAGCACTTGCCGAGCCGTCCCTCGGGATCAAAGCACACATACCCCGTGCCCACGCCGCCCAGCGGCATGCCGCCATCCTCCAGCGCGCCCGCACCGTAGACCGTGCCGCTGGCCGGCACGGCAAGCCCCTCGACGGCGAAGGATTGCAGCGTCTTCGCATCCGCCGAAGCGTCAAGCAGGGACGGGACGGCCGGTGCGGCCAGCGAGGCAAGTGTGACAAGGGCGGCGAGGAACGGCATGACGGATCTCCCTTTGCGGAACGGTTGCGGTTTCAACGCCGATTATAGCGGATTCCCGTGCCGAAGGTTGCTCCGGTTCCGTTTTCCGGCGGCAACGGCATCAAACGCGAACCGCCCCTGTTCACATGAAGCCCGCCTGCGCCCCAAGCAACACAGGCTCACAGAACCGCTACCGTTCAATTGTTGCCGCCATAAGGGCATGCTTTAAGTCCCCCTTTGAAGGGGGATTGAGGGGGATGTTGGTTCTGCGCAACACCCCACATCCCCCCGCCGCTTCGCGGCACCCCCCTGCGAAGGGGGACTTGGAACGGCGCCATGCCTGGTCACACGGCATGTCCGTCGTTGGCGGGGCAACTCGGTTTTGGTGCGATTGCCTTGCGCCTCCCGGCAGCGAGCGCCGCTATTGCTCCAGATACTCGCCCCAGGTGAGCACGGCGCTGCGGCCCTGCTTGCAGGTGTTGCGGATCAGGGTCCCGGACAGGGTGTAGGTGGATATGTTCCCCCGCGCCTCACCGGCCTTGCGATGGACGAACTCCCAATTGTGTCCGGGCAGCCAGACGGGTTTGAGCAGGGCGTCAATCTCGCGCGTCAGGGTGACACCGTGCCAGTAGATCGGGCTGCCCACCATCACATCAATCTTGCGGCCCTTCTCCTTCAGCACGTGCAGCCATCCATAGAACTGGAGGGCGCAGTTGATGTCACCCTTCGTCGCCACCGTGACGCCTTCCGGCGTCGTGATGACATAGGCGTTGCACGGCGTTCCCGACCGGTGCGCGTCGTTGTTCCATTGGTGGTCCCACAGGACGTCCACCGTGAGATCACCGATGCGGATTCCCCTGCCCAGCGTCTGCGCGGGTGTCACGATCTTTTCGGCCCACCCATTGCCGGCCCACACCTGCTTTGTGCTCTCGGGGGCGATGAGCGTCTTTCCCCGCGCAAGCAGCGCCTGCGCGATCTCGCGGTCCATGTGATCGGCATGTTCGTGCGTGTGAAAGGAGTAATCCACAAGGTCCGCCAACGCGCCCACCTGACCGTCCGTCATGCAGAAGGCAACCCCCTCCTCCTCCGGCGTCTTTTGCAGGTCTTCGTTCGGACCCTGATCCAGATCAATCGCAAACACGCAGGTCGGCGTTTGGACAATCACCGAACTCGAATACAACTGAAATATGCGGGCGCGCTTCTTCGGCCGTTCGGTCTGGAGGAGATGAACGACGCGATCCACCGCCTGCCGGTAATAAGCCACGCACTCCGACAACTGCTCGGATTTGGGCCGCTCCAGCCACCGGTCCAGCGCACCCACCGCCGCATCCCGCGCCTTGCTCCCATGAACCGACGGCGGCGAATCGAGCAACCCTTTCCAGATTTCGTCGCTCGGGGCGGCGTTGACCCGGCCCGCCAGGAGGAACACAAAAACGAAGAACCATCGGTACATATAGGGACTCCCTATTCTCACAGCGTTTGGGGAAACGTCCCTACTATTCCAGAAAACGGGCTGTCCTGCAAGATCTTCCCGCCAAGGCGGAAGAAGGCGGTTGTCAAAGACTCCAGTTTGATTGACTGGCGATCTGGAGGGCATACCACTGTAACGCCTGCCCGGGCATCCCAACGGGATTAAGCAGCAAAGCCCAGGGTTGGCGGGCGGCGGAGCGAAGCGGAGCCGGACCCTACCCTGGGTAATGGCCGCCCCCCCATCCCGCTTTACGCTGAAAGCGTCGTTCGGGAAGGCACCCCTTCTGCAATCAGTCGCACATGTTCTCCGTTACTGAGTCCAGCGGCATGGCCGCGATGCGGTCGTCCAATGCATAGCCCTTGGAGCCGGGATAAACGGCGAAGAGCTGGTCCAATCTGAGGTCCTCAAGAACTCCATGCATGGACTTCGTCGGTCGGGGGGCGTCCTGGAACTTGAATTCGAACCCGTACCGTTTCCCGCCCCGCATAATGAGGAGATCCAATTCAGCCCCTCCGTGCGTCTTGTAGAAATAGGCGTCCTTGTCCGCCTTCAGCCTGCCGATTACTTCTTCGAGCGCGAAGCCCTCCCAGGAGAAACCGAGGCGCGGATGGCTCGACACCTGATCCAGATTGCGAAGCCCAAGCAATGTGTGGAGCAGCCCGGTATCCCGGAAGTAGATCTTCGGAGATTTTACGAGCCGCTTGCCCACGTTCTCGTACCACGGCGGCAGCTGCCTGACCATGAAGGCGCCGCACAGGATATCCAGATAATGCCGTGCCGTATCCTGGCGCGTGTCGAGGGAGCGGGCCAGTTCGGAGGCGTTCCACGTTTGGCCATGCCAATGCGCCAGCATCGTCCAGAAGCGCCGCAAGGTTGCGGCAGGTATGCGAATGCCAAGCTGGGGAATGTCCCGTTCCAGGAAGGATTGAATGAAATTCTGCCGCCAGTCATAACTGTGCGCTTCGTCCGGCGCGAGAAATGAGTCGGGAAAACGCCCCCGAATCCACAGATTCCGCCATGCGCCGCCGCCAACCTCGGCAAGGTTGAAACCGTTCATGGGCACGTATGCCACGCGGCCGGCAAGGGTTTCCGAGACGCCCTTGACCAGGTCGGGGGATGCGCTTCCCAGGATGAGGAAACGGGCCGGCAAAGGACGCCGGTCCGCCAACACGCGAAGCAGACCGAACAGTTGGGGCATCCGCTGGAATTCATCAATGACGACGAGGCCGTTGAGGGCCCGCAGCGTTATACTGGCTGATTCCGGCGAAAACGGAGTCTCCGGATCTTCGAGGTCATAATAGTGGGCATTGCATATCCTGGCAATTTCGCGCGCCAGTGTCGTCTTCCCACACTGGCGCGGTCCAAGCAACAGGACGACGGGAAACCGGCTGATTTCCCGTTCAACGGATTCCAAAAGCTGGCTTCGAGCAACCATGGACATGCTTGAATATTACCAGACAATACCGGTAATTTTCAAGGATCTTTCCGGGGTCTTCTTTGGCTATTACTCAAACGCGACCACGACCCCGAATTGCAGGGGCGCTTCCCCCGATTTTCCGTATGTGTCTGTCATTTGATCTTGACGGCGCGGACGTGGTCGCCGAGATCCAACTGCGCCTCTTCCAGGCTGGTGATGCGCCGGTCACCGAGGAAAAGACCATCTAGAGTGATATCGGAGACGGCGTGCTCTTCGTCATAGCCCCTGAAGGAGGAGGGGGGCATGCGGCCGGCGTGGATGCGGATGTTGCGGAACGTGATGCCGTAAATGTAACCGCGGCGTTCGAGTCCGCCCGAATATTCGCCGTGCTTCACGATTTCGAGACAGATCGCGCGGGGCATGTAGGTGCTGTTCGGGTCCGGGACAAAGGGTGTCTCGTCATCCTTCTGTATGGTGGGGCGCTGGATGACGGGGTCGTACTCGATGCGCAGATCCTCGAAGACGACATCATGCACCCGGCCGTAGTCCACGTTCATGATGTCCATGGCGGAACCGTTGAGGTGGATGGCGTCGCAGTTGCGGAAGACAATGTTGCGCAGGTGCTCGGCGCGCGTTTCGGCACCGATCTCGAACGATTTCCCCCAGTCGTTCCACACGACGCAGTTCTCGAAGACTATGTCCTCGCAAGTGTCGTAGCGGTAGCCCTCATGGCCCTTCGCGCAGAGTGAATCGTCGTAGCTGCGGACGAAGCAGTTGGAAACGCGCGCGTTGCGGCAGTTGTGGAGGTCTATCCCGTCGGAGTTGTAGCGCCAGCAGCCGATGGTCTTGCAGTTCTTGATCGTCATGTTGCCGCAGCCGAAGCAGGCGATGTTGTAGACCAGCGAGTCGCGGATGGTGATGCCCTCGATCTCGATGTCGCCCGAATCCACGAGGTGAACCGTGTGGTCGCGGCGGCTGTTGCCGGTGTCCACCGAGCCGTCGCCGAGCTTCTCGACTTTGAAGAGGATCTCCTCGACGTTCTCGCTGTTGTCGAGAATGCCGCGGCCGAGTATGCGCACGCGGTTTACGCCGTCCCCGTGGATGCTGGCGTAAACCACGGCGCCCTCGTCAATATAGACCGTCTCGTCGTCCTTCAGGTTCAGGATGCCGACGTGGTGGACGCCCGGTCCGAAATAGTGAACCCCTTTCGCGTCGGGCGCGACGCTGTAGGCCATGGGCGGGTCAACGAAGAGATGCAGTGCGTTGTGAAAGCCGTCCAACTCGACGGTGTAGCCGCCTGCATGGGGCAGCGTGAACGACACCACGCCGTCCTTCACCGCCGGGGTGACCCTGGCCGACAGGGGACGGACGATGCAGTCCGAAAAGGCGCGGCCGGGGGTGTACTGAAAGGTGACGGGGCCGTCCGCCGCCAGGCGCGCAAAGTAGGCGACCTCGCGCTGGTCCTTCGTGCGCTGATGGCCCGGCCATCGCCGGTTGTAGGGATAAGCGGAGACATAGCACAGCGACACGGGCCGCGGCTGCCCGTTCGCGGTGATGACGACGGGCGCGGCGGGCTCGCCCTCGGGTA
>CALDSM010000476.1 GCA_937923585.1 uncultured bacterium | reverse complement strand
GCCGCGGCCGCGGCCGCCGTGCTCCAGTTGCTGCGCATCCTGATCATAGCCCGCGGGCGCGACTGACATCCGATGCGCCTTTTCCCCGCTCACAGTGCGCCGCGCGTCCTTTTGGGCGTCGCGGCGCTTCTCTATGGGCTCAGCCCCGCAGCCCGCGCGGAGGAGGACGTGTTCACGGTGCGCATGACCGGACACGCGGACGGCGTGGGCATGACGGCGCGCAACAACGCCGTCGCGAACGCGCAGGAGCAAATCATCACCGACGTGCTGCGCTCCCTGATTGGCATGGAGGACCTCGCCCCGTTTCGCGCGCTGCTGCGGCACGCGTCGGGCTACATTCAGCGCTATGATCTGCTGCGTTGCGACACCGTGAACAACACCACCACGGTGGAAATAGACGCATACGTCCTGGAAAAGCCGCTGCGGCAGGATGTCGCCGCGGCCATGTTGCCGCGGCTGCCCAAGAACTCGTCCGTGCTGCTGGTGGTGTCCGAGCAGCCCACACCGGAAACGTCCCCCAGGGTCGGGGCGGGCGCGGCATTTCTGGTGTTGCGCGAGGGTCTGGAGAAGTACGGGTTCAATGTTGTGGGATCGGACACGCTGGCCGGGGCATACAATGCCGAGAAACTGCTGGCGGTGATCAGCGGCAGTGTGGAAGACGGCTCCCGCTTTGCCAGGGAGAATCTTCAGAAGGTGGTCATCACGGCGCAGGCCGCCTCTGAACACGAACCCCTGCCGACCGCACCCGACATGACCAAGAACCGGGCGCGCGTGGCCCTGCGCATTTTCTCCGGCGCGGACGGCAAGATGACGGAGGCACTGGGGGCGGAGGCGGTGGTGCAAAGCGGGGATCCGCGCGAAGGGGGCGACCAGGCCATCTCGGACGCGGCGGGAAAGCTGGTGACCGACACGACGGTGGCGGTGGTGCTGACACTGCTGGGCCGGGAGGAAAAGGACCGCGTCCTGCTCACCATAGAGCAACCCGGCGGTGAGGCGACTGTGCATGAGATAACAGAGGCGCTGCGCAGGGAGGCCGACGTGGCGGGCGTGGAAGAATTGATGGTGTCGCCGGCGCTGGCGCGGGTCCGGATTGACTATGAGGGTTCCATGGCGCGACTGGCGGACACGCTGCACGCGATGCCGCTGCCGCAGGGAGTCCTGGAGGTGAAGAAGGCCGTGGGACGGGAGGTTACAGCGGTGATACGGCGGCAAGGCGCAGAGTGACCGCAGGCGTCAAGCCCGGGGGAGACAGGACAACAATTAGTGTCGGCGGAGACTGTCTTCGGCGTTGTCTTCGTGGATGAGGAAGTAGGGGCGCCTTTGCACCTCGACGAAGATGCGGCCTATGTATTCGCACATCAGGCCGGTGGCCACGAGCTGGACACCCGTGCAGAACAGGAAGATCGCCACCACGGACTGCATTTGCAGGATGTTGCCGACCGTCAGGCGAACCACGACAACTCTGAGGCCCACCAGGAAACCAACAAGGGCCATGGTCCAGCCGGCAAAGCCGATCAGGCGCAGGGGGGCGTCGGTGATGCCCGTAAGCATGTCGAGCGCCGCACGGACCAGTTTCAGGAAGTTGTACTTGCTCCGGCCCCGGTTGCGCGCGGCATGGCCGACCTTGACCTCGGCGACGCGGCCGCCCAGCATGGCGAGATCGGCGGGCAGGTAGCGGCAGCGGTGCTGCAGCCGGCACATGCCGTCGAGCATCTCGCGGTTCATCGCCTTCAGATTGCAGCCGTAATCGTGCAGCGGCAGTCCGGTCACATGGGCAACGTACCAGTTGAATATCCGCGAGGTCATCCTGCGAAAGAAACTGTCCTGGCGGTTCATGCGCCAGCCCACGGCCACGTCACAGCCGGCGTCGAGTCTTTCCACCAGCAACGGTATGTCTTCCGGCAGGACCTGAAGGTCGGCATCCATGATGACCGTGTATTTGCCGCGGGACCGGGACAGGCCCGCGTAGATGGCGGGGCTCTGGCCGAAATTGCGCGTGAGGTCCACCGCGCGAATGCGCGCATCCGACTCGGCCATTTCGTGCAGCATCTCGCGGCTGCCGTCGGCGCTGCCGTCGTTCACAAAAATGATTTCATACGGGCGGTTCATGCCGTCCAGGACGGCGGACAGACGCTCCAGCAGTTCGGGCAGGGTTTCGCGCTCGTTGTAGACGGGCACGACGACGCTGAGATCCACGCTGTTTTCGTCCATGACTGCTTGTTCCTTGCTGCTTTCCCCGGTGCGGCGGCAAGTATATAGCAGCCCTGCGGGCGGTTCAAACGGCCCTGCGCGTTGGTTTGCGCGCGGGGCGGAAACGGATTATAATCCGGCTTCCGGTTCGCAGAGAACTGTATTTTCTGTGCTAAGAGGGAATCTGGTGCGAATCCAGAGCTGCCCCGCAGCGGTAATCAGGAACGAACGGCGCAAGACGGCGCGATGCGCGCCATGACGCACTGGGCCACAAGCCTGGGAAGCGGCGCCAAGTAGGAACTCCGCCTTTGGCGGATGGCCTGTGAGTCCGAAGACCTGCCGGAATTGGAAACGCTGTCCATTGCAGCCTGTGGCGGCGGCCTTCGCGGGAAGGTATGGCGTATCTGGGCGTTCACATTCCCTTCCGCGGTCCGGCCGATTCCGTCCCCTGCTTTGGCGGCACGGGTCCTATTGATCGAGGGTATCGTCCATGCGCAGTCTCTTCTCCCCCACCATCCGTCCAGTCCGTCTTGCAGTCCTGGGTCTCGCATTGTCAGTGGTGATTATGGTCTCCCCGGCCTCCGCCGCCACTGGTATCGAGAGCCTCACGGGGTACGGAATCACCCAGTTCGTTGCCTCGCCCGCGGGCGAGAACCTGGTCAGTTTCGACTGGGATTCGACCGGTGCCCTTTACTACACGACGGGTGCGCCCAACTTTGGCCTTGGGCTGAATGTTTACCGAAATGTCGGCGGCAGCACGACCGCCGTTTATCCCTCCCCTTCGGTGTTTGCCGGTTCCCGGATCACCGCGGTGGGTCCCTTTGTCTTCTTTAACGACGGGGGCGATTTTGTCCGCTACACCTACAACTACTTCGCCTACAATGTCGCCCAGGGCGGCGCGCCGTTCCTTGCTTATGATTCCTCCGCGCAACCCCTGAGTCTTTGGGGTATAGACACGCGGGACGGCGCGCAGTTCTTTGCCTCGGGCGCCGTGGGCTTTGGGCCCAGTTCCATCTACTACATGCCCACGCCCGCGGACGGCGTCCTGAACGGCCTGGTCAGTCTGGGCGAAATCGGTGAATCTTCCGGGCCTGTGGCCTTCGACAGCGCCGGGAATCTTTTCTATGCGCACGGGTACTCGTTCAGCGGACAGGCAAAGATCTTCCGTTGGACCGCCGCGGAACTGGCAGCGGCCATTGCGAATCCAGTGCTCGCGCCGCTTGCTCCGGCGAACCATGAATGGGCCGCGATTCCTGCGTCGTTTACGGGCGCTGTCGGCATGATCGTGGATGCCGGCGGCAACGTGTATGTGACGGCGAACGCGTTTGGTTCGCCCGGCGAATTGCTGCTCTATCGCCCCGCCGTGGCGGGTTCCACGCCCGCACCCCTGTCCCTGGCACGCTACCCGGAACGCCTGGAGACACTGCGACTGCGCGACGGAAAGATCCACATGAGCTGCGCCGCCGGGATCTTCCGGATGCCCGTGCCGCTGTCCGTTTCGCTTGGCGGCGACGCGCAGATCCATGCCGTGGCCGGAAAGACGCTAACCCTGTCCGTACACACATTGGGCGGCGAAGGCACGCTGTCCTACCGTTGGTTCCTGACCGGTGTCGGCAAGGCGGACATTCCGGTCGGCGACGACTCCCCCACGCTGAACATCGCGCCCGCCAAGGGCGACCAGGGGCGCGGTTACTACTGTGAAGTGAGCGATGCCGGGATTACCGTGATCTCGCCCACGTACACGCTGGAGGTGGTCATACCCGCGCCTGTGGCGTCGTGGTTCACCCTGGTGGCCATGGCAATGGGAACGGCGCTGGTGGGCGTGATGCGCGTGCGTCAGCGGAGGGTATGAGACGGGAAACATATAAGGGTGGGTCGAGTGGCGCAAAGCGAAACAAGACCCACTGTCATGCGGCGTGTGCGCCAAGACGGTGGGTTACATTCTGCTGCGCAGAATTCCACCCACCCTACGAAAGCAATTGCTCCAGATGGGCGGGTGTGATGCCTTCGAGCGAAGAGACGAATTGGTCGGCGCCTGCAAGTTGTTCGCGGGTGAAGGTGTTGGTTACGGCGAGCACCTTCATGCCGGCGGCTTTGCCTGCGGCCACGCCCTGGACGGAGTCTTCAACCACCACGCAGCGGGACGGCGGGACGGCACAGGCGGCGGAGGCGGCGAGGAATATCTCGGGATCGGGCTTCTTGCGGGTAACAAGCCCGCCGTGCATGACGGCGTCAAACCAGCTTTGCTCGATGCGGGAGGCGCGAAGGGTAGCCTGGGCTGTGTCCAGAGGAGTGGAGGTGGCAAGCGCGAGTTTCCAGTTGGCATCATCACGCACGGCGCACAACAGTTCGCGCACGCCGGGAAAGGCAATGTCCCGGCCTGATTCCAGCAGCGCCACGAAGTTTTCGTGCCTGCGCGCGATGGCGGCCCCGGTGTCTATGGTGACGCCGTAATCGGAGGCCGGTCCCTCGACATAGCGGATGGCGCCGGTGCCGACGTAGGGAAGGAAGTCGGACTCCTTCATCCGCACGTGGTGGATCTCGTCGAACATGCGGATGGTGGCCTCGCAGATAAGGCCCTCCGTGTCGGCGAGCACGCCGTCCATGTCAAACAGTGCCGCGTACATGCCGGGATTCAGACGAGCGCGGGCGCGGCGTAGCCGAGCACCTCAAGAATGGCTTCTTCTTTGGCCTCGACGGTTATGGGCTGCTCGGCGCAGGCAATGGCGTTGTCGGGGTCTTTGAGCCCATGCCCGGTCAGGATGCAGACAACCCGGATCCTTTCGCCGGTGCGGGGCTGCACGGCGTCAAAGAATCCCTGGCCCGCGAGCTTGATCAGGCCGGCCACACTGGACGCGCTGGCGGGCTCGCAAAAGACCCCCTCGGTGCTGGCCAGCATCTTGTAGGCCTCGCGGATCTCGTCGTCGGTGACCATGTCAATGAGCCCGCCCGACTCGTCGCGCGCGGCGACGGCCTGCTTCCAGCTTGCGGGGTTGCCGATGCGGATGGCGGTGGCAAAGGTCTGCGGCTTCTCAATGGGGTAACCCATCACGATGGGCGCCGAACCGGCGGCCTGGAAGCCGAGCATGCGGGGCAGCGCGTCGCTTTTGCCGCAGGCATGGTATTCCTTGTAGCCCTTCCAGTACGCGGTGATGTTGCCCGCGTTTCCGACGGGCATGGCCTGGAAATCGGGGCACACGCCGTCGAAGTCGTCAATGATTTCGAAAGCGCCGCTCTTCTGCCCCTCAATCCGGAAGGGGTTGACCGAGTTGACCAGCGCGACGGGAAAATTCTTGCATATGGCGCGCACGAGATTGAGCGCGTCGTCGAAATTGCCCTTCACCTGAATGACCGTCGCGCCGTGGATCATGGCCTGCGAGAGCTTCCCGAAGGCAATCTTGCCCTCCGGGATGAGCACCGCGCACTTGATGCCCGCGCGTGCGGCATAGGCGGCGGCGGAGGCGGAGGTGTTCCCCGTGGAGGCGCACATGACCACCTCAAACTTGTCCTCGACGGCCTTGGTAATGGCCATGGTCATGCCGCGGTCCTTGAAGGAACCGGTGGGGTTTAGCCCCTCGTACTTGAGGTGTATCTCCAGTTTCGGGTGAATGGCCTCACTCAGCGCGGGCGCCGGAACGAGCGGGGTGGACCCCTCGTTCAGCGAAATAATGCGGGTGTCGTCGGAAACCGGCATGTGCGCGCGGTAGCGCGCGATGATTCCGTTGTTGCGCATGAGTTGTCCGTATTCCTTTCGCGTGGGGCGCATCGTATCCGGTGCGGCGCGGTCCGCCGGCCATCCGGACCGGCTGCGCCCATAGAATAGCATTTGCTGCACGCCGTTTTCAGCCGACGCGCCGGAGGGCCTCAAAGAACCCTGATGAGATGGGCCGGTGCCGCCGTGGTGTCGAGCTTGTCAATCTCGGCGAGGGCGCCCACCACGCTGGATTCGACGGTGTCGTGGGTCATCATGATGATGTGCACGGGCGCGTCGCTTTCCCCGTCCTTCTGGATGCAGGAGGCGATGCTGACGCCGTGTTTGCCGAGAATCGTGCTGACCTTGCCCAGCACTCCCGGGTGATCCTTCGTGGTAAGGCGCAGGTAGTAGCGTCCCTCAAGCAGGCCGATGTCGCGGACGGCAACCTCGTGGGTGTACTGGAACGGGGCAACGGGCACCGCCGCGCCGTGCCGGGCAATGTCCACGATGTCGCCGACGACCGCGCTGGCGGTCGGGCGGCGTCCCGCGCCGCGCCCGTAGTGCAGGGTGGCGTCGGCACAGTCGCTGACGACGTATATCGCGTTGAATTCGTTGCGCACGGCGGCGAGCAGATGGGTCTTGGGCACCAGCGTGGGATGCACGCGCGCCTCGATCTCACCGTTCTGCTTGTTGACCACGGCCAGCAGCTTGATGAGGTAGCCCAGTTCATCGGCATAGGCCACGTCGAGATGGGTGATCTTCGTGATGCCCTCAACGTAGATGTCTTCAAGGCTGACCTTCGTGCTGTGGCAGAGCGACGCCAGTATCTGGCACTTGTGGGCCGTGTCATGGCCCTCGATGTCCAGGTCCGGCGGCGTCTCGGCAAAGCCCAGCGCCTGCGCCTGCGCGAGCGCCTCGCC
>CALDSM010000475.1 GCA_937923585.1 uncultured bacterium | reverse complement strand
CGGGGCTGGGGGTCGAACCCAGGACCTCTGGATCCACAATCCAGCGCTCTGACCAACTGAGCTACCCCGGCACCGAAAGAGAAGCGGCGGAATTATAGCGAAGACACGGGGTTCCACGCAAACGAATTCCAGTTGACAGTGGATGGTTGACAATTGCCAACGGAAAGCGGACGACAGAGAGACGACGGGATACGTGTCCGTTCTGCGGGGAGAGGGGGGGGAGTCTGGGAATGGCACCAGACAGAAATCGCGCCGGGAGCACGTAAAATGCTTCCCGGCGCGAACTTATGACTTTTCGAAATGCCGCGCTGTTGCGCGGATCAGGTAACCGCAGGCTGCGGCGCGGTTGGCAATGCCTTTACCGCGTTCTCCGCCACCACTGCATTGGTACGGTTCATGATTGCATACTTGGCGAATCCCCGCTCCCGCGCCTCGTCCTCGACATACGCCTCCATCGCAATACGCCATCCCTTGAGTTCCGCACTGTCCCAGAGTTTCTGCTCTTGGGCCGTCATCGTATAGCGCCATATCCCTTTAGCCATATCCACAACTCCTTTGCAGCCCTAAACCTTCCAAAACACGCACAAACAGAATAAAGTCAACAGTATGATTGCAGTTCGCCGCCGCGCAGGAGAACTTCACCTCTTGGCCCGGTCGAACAGTATATCATTTTCCTTCCTCAAACTCAAGTACTTATTTACAAGACGTTTAGGTGGGCTATGCTACCGACCATTTGACAACGTTTGGCGCGGATTGACAGATGACATCAACCCTGTTTGTGAGACCAGGGAAACGTTCACATGGTTTCCGCAGGGGCAGGTCCCGAATCGTTTCCAGACAGTACTTGAACCGCCCTCTGTCAAGAACGATGGAACAAGCAGCCCATGCTTGAGGGGATACTCTGAGGAACTGCATGTGCATGCTCTGGCCGGAGCACTGATGCGGGTCCGGCGGCATCGCCTCACGGATTGTCCCGCGTTGCGGAGTTATTCGACCACGGACTGCCTGGTCCGCAATCTCCGGACGGCACCGAGTGTGAGCAGGCTGAACAACGCACAAAGCCCCGCAGCACCCGTGACCGGCACTTTGGTGGTGGGAAGAATCTGATACTGCGGCGATGCGGCTGCCACGCAGGAGTTGCCCTTCAGGTCAGTGACACCATTGCCAACGCTGATGCCCGTCATGCCGCCGTTATTTGGGGTGGCGAGCGTCACGGCCACCGTGTAATTCGGGTCCGATCCGCTTACCGTCGCCGTTCCCGTCAGATTGCCGGTCAGGGTCACGGTGGAAGCGTCAAATGATGCGCCCACGCTCTCGCTGAAGCGCACATTGAAATGCACCACGTTTAAGGATGTCGGCGTCGCATCATCGAGCGAGACTGCCGCCGTGGGCCTTACGGTGTCAATCGTGCCCGCCTCCGAGTCCAGTTGAACCACATCGGATACCGCCGGACCGGCAAGCATCAGGGCCGCAGCCACTGTCAAGATCCCTCTCATTTCCAAGTCTCCTCTTATTCTTCATCCTGCAACAGGATAAGTTCGTCCAGAGTGGTTGTCCGGTCAGGGTGTCTGCACGATGCGGAAACTGCGCCAGTAGGGCGTCTTGTCCGGTCCGCGGCTGTCTCGGGCCGCAGTCCGGCAGAGGTCTGCTGTTTCCTTGAATGATCCGCCGCGCATCACCTTGTTGACCCCGGTGGCGGGCCCCGTGGGATTTTCCATTGCCCCGCCGTCGTAGTACGTTGAAGAATACCAGTCCTGGCACCATTCGCCGACATTGCCGCTCATGTCATAGGCGCCCACCGGACTCACACTGTTGATCGTGGCCACGCTTCCGTTGGGGCTGACGTTTACACCGTCAAACCATGCAACCGGCGACGTGTAGTTCGTCATAAGGGAGGACACGATTCCGAGCGGATTGACATAGGTGGTTGCGGTGGGTGCGTAGTTGCAGCGGTCGCTGCCAGATCGGAAGAGCGTCGTGTAGGGAAAGAGTGTAGATCTCGGTGGTC
>CALDSM010000474.1 GCA_937923585.1 uncultured bacterium | reverse complement strand
GCCCGAATTGCCCCGGAAGCTGCTGTTGGCCGCCGCCAGCGACGCATGGACGCCGTAGACGGCCCCACCTGTGTCGTCCGCAGTGTTTCCGTGAAACGTGCAGTTCGTCATGGTGGCCGAGGAGAGCGCGTTTGCCGCCGCCATCGCACTGCCCGTCCGGGCATCATTCTCGTAAAACTGGCAGTTGGTAAGTATGGCCTCGCCTCCGTTGAATATGTAATACGCGCCGCCAAGAGCCGTGGCTGTATTGCGCGAGAAGGATGTGTTCGTAAAGGTCACGTCGGCCCCGGCGCTGCAAACGGCCCCGCCGTCGTTGTCTGCCGCGTTGTTGTCAAAGGTGCAGTCGGTGACCGTCAATGTGCCCCCGTCCATGAATATGGCCCCTCCATGGAAACCGGCCGCGTTGCGCGTGAACGTGCAGCCGGAGAGCGTGACGGAGGAGGACAATCCCCAGATACTCATGGCGCCCCCGTGAACCCCCACATTGTCCGCAAAAGCACAGTTTGCTACCGTCAATGACGCGCCGCCGTTCACCATTCCGCCCCTTGCGCTTTCATCCGTGCCGCCGCCGCGGACGGTAAAACCGTCCAGGCGGGCGTCTTCAGCGCCGGCCACCACATGATAGGCCGGCGACCCGCCCCGGGCGCCGGACCCGTCAATGACCGTCACATTGCCTGACCAGTTCCGCTCTTCCCGGAAGTTCTCGACGGCGGCAAAACCTCCGTACAGGGCGGTTCCGTCTTTCAGCACCAGTGAACCGTCTGCGTTCTTGGCGGCACGGTTCTCCCCGAATGAACCACGTGCGGCCCACACCTCGGCGCTGCGATAGTAGGCGGTATCCACGGCTTCCTGCAGCGTGTCGTAGGCGGTGGCCCAAGTCAGTCCGTCCTGTGCGGCGGCCGCCGCATGGCTGTTGGCGTCGGCGAGTATGACGCGGCCTCGCGATACGACGATACTGACCGCACTGTCCGGCGTCACCCTGTCACCCGATGCGGGGTCCTGCGAGAGAACCCTTCCCAGCGGGGCTGTGTCGCTGTACACCGAGACAACGGTTCCCTGGGCAAGGTCGGCGGCGGCCAACGTCTCTGCGACTGCGGCCCGGTCGGCACCGACAAGGCTGGGTAAGGGGACGGTGCGGGGACATCCGAAGAGAAGGCACAGGGGGAGCATTGCGGTGAGCATGAGGGTGTTTCGCCGGAAGGAAACTGCGGGTGGAGCAGACATCGGTGGTTTCTCCTTTGTCATACTCCGTTTGGGGGCAGTGGCATTCATCGTTTCCGTCTGTGCCCATCCTATGCCTCATGGCCGAAAAGTCAACGGTGGGCGGGGGTCGCCCAAGGCCAATGCGGGTCCGCCGTCGCGGATGTCAGGCCATTGTGCAATAATGGCATGTTGTTGTGGAAGGCCGGCAGTGTGGCTGCGGAACCGGGCAGAGCGCCTGGAGCCCATGCGCGGCATAACGCAAAGAGACATGCCCATGCGAGACCATTCCAGCGTCAGTGCTTTCGCGTTCGCGGTCTTATCGGTGTTTGGCGTGGCAGTTTTCTGCCAGGCCGCTGCCATCATCCCCTGCGACCACCCCGACTTCGGGCTGTGCCCGTATGCCTGGAAATGCTCCGGCGCGGGGAGTGATGCGCGCGCGGAGGCCGCCATGCCCGGGGCGTATTTCAAGATCATGGTCAAAGGCTCGGCCTCGGTTGACCTGATCATTGACGGGACGGCCAACGAGGGATGCCCGCCGCCGTCCATGCCCGTCATTGAATACTCTCTGGATAATGGTCCCTTCGTCACGCAGCAACTGCGCCAAACCGGCGCGCTGTATTCTTTCCCGCTTGCATCGGGATTGGACCCGGCGGCGCAGCACGGGATTGAAATCTATTTCCGGGCTGCAGACTTGGGACAGAAGCGCTGGACAGCGTCCACCGCACATCTGCGCATCGCCGGGTTGTCGTTGGATGACAGAGGAACACCGCTCGCCTGCCCGAAACGCGCCAAGCGGGCGATTGGTTTCGGCGATTCCATCACGGAAGGCGTTGGCGTGGACGGACTGTTCACGTCCTGGCAGTCACTCGGGGTAAACAGCGCGCGTGGCTCCTGGTTTCCCGTGGTGTGCGCGGCGCTCGACTGCGAGTACGGCCAGTTCGGTTCAGGCGGACAGGGCATGGTGAAGGAACTTGAAATGCCCGGTCTTCCCAAGACCTGGGACAAACACGATGCGGCGACATCGCGCCTGACCAACGGCCTGCTGCTACCGGAACCGGATTACGTGTTCTGCAGCATGGGCACCAACGATTTCGGCGGGATCGACATTACGGGCGCCTACACGGACTGGCTGGCGGCCGTGCGCAAGGCCTGCCCCGGCACCCGCATTTTCTGCGTCGTCCCGCCGTCCGGAGTGCACCGCGACGAGATTCGGGCCGCCGTGGCGGCCCGCAACAGCAACGAGGATCGCGCCGCACACGTGATTGACATCCCCGCGTTAAACGCGACGATCACGGCGCGTCCCGGTGCCACGCAATTATGCTGCGACGGCGTTCATCCTACAGTGCAGGGACATGGCATCTTCGGGGCATGCGTGGCGGTCGAGGTGCAGCGGATACTTGGCAGTCACCAACCCTGACATCATCCGTAAGACTACTCGACACTGCACCCGCCGGTGCATCCGAAAGGCTCCGCGAAATGCGGATGTCCGCCGTTCACCCCTGCAAAAAGTTGACCAGCAGCGGGTTGACCTTGTCCGGGTTCTCGTAGTTCACGCAGTGCCTTCCGCCTTCGATGGGATGGAAATCGAGCCATGGGATGAGTTCTTTGACCCGTTCGTGAACCGCATAGGGCACCACCGTGTCGCCCGTTCCCCAAAGCAGCATTCCCTTGCGGTCCTGGCGGCCGACCCGCGAGAAGGCGTCCTCCTGGCCTGTCAGCGGCCCGTGCCGCAGCGTGGACACCAGCGCGCGTTTGTACCCGCGGTACCGGAGCTGGGCGGCATAGGCCGCCCGGGCCTGGGCCAGCCCCGCCGCGTCAAGCGCGACCTCCCGCGGCATGGCACGCGTGACAATGAGATTGCCGAAGAGGCGGATGAGCCAGTCCCCCAGAACGGGGGTCGAAAGAGCCTTCGCATAGGCGGGCAGTTCATTGGCACCGGCCGTTCCGATGAGCACGAGTTTCCGCACGCGTTCCGGGTGCTGGTCCGTAAACCGCGTGACGATGGCCCCGCCCATGCTCAAGCCGACCAGGTCCACCGGCTCCTTCACGTCCAGCGCGTCGAGCAATCCGAGCAGTTGGCGGTCATACACATCGCCGGTGTAGTCACCCTTCAGGCGATCCGACAACCCCCGCCCGTACAGGTCCAGCCGCAGCACGCGGAAGCCGGCCTGCGTCAGGGCAGGCACGGTGCGATCCCAGACGAAATAGGGCGAGGAGAAGCCGTGGACCAGGAGGACTTTCGGCCCGGATTCCGGCCCCTGCCACTGGTAATGTGTAACCCCGTCGCTGAGCCGCACAAAACTCTCGTCCTTCATTGCCGCACGCACGGTGTCGTCAAGGGTCACGCGTTCCCTTCCCCCGTACAGCGCAAACGCCCCCAAGACAATCGCGGACGCCAAAGCCACCCACAGCAGCCCGCGCCACATGACTCTCGAGATTTGCGCCTTGGCGGCGCACGTGCCGGAATTCTGTTCAGACCCCATATCTCACCTCGCCCTGAAAGTAAAGATCACACAGAAGAAAAATCGCTAAAACGGCCCCCATCGCCAGCGCCCGTCTCCGGCTTGCCCCTTCTCCTGGCTTCCGAAAGTCAACTGCATGACGAAAGGAGGACCGCGTACCCTGTCTCCCATTATGGTCCCGCATGGAGGTTGCTGTCAATCCAATTGGCGGGGAATTTCGCGGGAGGGGGCTGAGAGAATGCGCCGTCTGGTTTCGCGGGACCGACCCGTTGCGCTATTCTCTTTGCGCGGCATGCCGCCGTGTCAAACAAGAATGACGGAAAGAGCAACGCATATGCCGCGCAACCTGGCTCTTGCCCTGTTCGTGCTGTTTGCGCTTCCCGGATGTGTCACGGTCCGGGCAGGCCAACCGGTTCGTGAGGCGGACATCGTCATCTACGGCGGCACCTCCGCGGCCGTGACGGCCGCCGTGCAGGCGCAGCGCATGGGCAAGTCTGTCATGGTCGTCTCGCCCGACACCCATCTGGGAGGCTTGTCGTCCGGCGGGCTCGGCTGGACCGACACAGGAAAGAAGGACGTGATTGGCGGGCTTGCCCGCGAGTTCTACGGTCGTGTCTGGAGGCACTACGAAACGCCGGAGGCGTGGAACTGGCAGCGGCAGGAGGAGTACGGAAACAAGGGCCAGGACACGTCTGCGGCCGACAGCGCGGCGCGCACCATGTGGATCTTTGAGCCCCACGTCGCCGAGCGGGTGTTTGAAGATCTTGTGGCGGAGCATCACATCCCCGTCTATCGAAATGAATGGCTGAACCGCGACGGCGGAGTCCGCAGGGAGGGCGCTTCCATCCGTTCTTTCACCACGCTCAGCGGCGTCGAGTACCGGGGAAAGATGTTTATTGACGCGACCTATGAGGGCGACCTCATGGCCGCGGCCGGAGTCAGTTACCGCGTGGGCCGTGAAGCCGGCACCGAATTCGGCGAGCAGTGGAACGGCGTTCAGACGGGCGTCTTTCAGCACAGGCACCACTTCGGCACGATGAACATCTCCCCCTACGTGACTCCGGGAGATCCCTCCAGCGGTCTTCTGCCCCGCATTTCGGCGGAAGACCCCGGCAGGAAGGGAGAGGGCGACCGCCGCATCCAGGCTTACTGCTACCGCATGTGCCTGACCGACTGTCCGGAGAACCGCATCCCCTTCCCCAAGCCGGACGGGTATGATCCCCGGCAGTATGAACTGCTACTGCGCGTGTTGGACGCGGGCTGGCGGGAGACCTTTGAAAAGTTTGACCCCATTCCCAACCGCAAGACCGACACCAACAACCACGGCCCCTTCAGCACCGACAACATCGGGATGAACTACGACTATCCCGACGGCTCCTACGCGCGCCGCCGCGAGATACTTCATGAGCACGAGACCTACCAGAAAGGGCTGATGTATTTTCTGGCGAACGACCCGCGCGTGCCGGAGGATGTGCGCGGTCCCATGGGCAAGTGGGGCCTGGCTGCGGACGAGTTTGCCGACAACGGCCACTGGCCCCGGCAGATATATGTCCGCGAGGCGAGGCGCATGGCGGGAGAGTACGTGATGGCCGAACCCGACGTGCTCGGAAAGCGCGAAGTGCCCCAGCCCGTCGGCATGGGTTCCTACGCCATGGACTCGCATAATGTGCAGCGGTACGTGACGCCCGAGGGCTTTGTGCAGAATGAGGGCGACATCGGCGTGGCTCCCAGGAAGCCCTACCGCGTGGCCTACGGCGCGCTGGTTCCCAAGAAGGCCGAATGCGCCAACCTGCTCGTGCCGGTGTGCGTGTCCAGC
>CALDSM010000473.1 GCA_937923585.1 uncultured bacterium | reverse complement strand
GCAACATTGACACCATCAACCCGACACTGGCCGTTATCATGATCGGCACGAACAATTGCCGGGCCAACACGGCCGCGGAAATCGCCGAAGGCGTTGACGCCATCGTGAAGAAGCTGCGCACGCGCCTGCCCGAGATGCGCATCCTGCTGCTGGCCATCTTCCCGCGCACCGACGTGGACGCCGAAACCCAGCAGAAGATCAAGGATGCCTCCGCCAAGTTCTCCGCCGACCTCGCCGGCGACCCAATGGTGGAGTTCAAGGACATTGGCAAGGCCTTCCTGAACGAGAAGGGCGAGTTGACCAAGGACATCATGCCCGACCTATTGCACCCCAACCAGAAGGGCTATGCCCTTGAGGCCGAGGCGATTGAGCCCGCCATCACCCGTCTTCTGGCCGTAGCCGACGGTTGGACGGCCCTGTTCAACGGCAAGGACCTGACGGGCTGGGAAGCGGTTGGCGGCAAGTCAAGTTGGAACGTGGCGGACGGCATACTCTACACGGAAGGCGCGGGCGGCGCATGGCTGTCCACCGCCCGGGAATACGCCGACTTCGACCTGTCCGTCGAATTCAAAGTGCCCGAGGGTGGCAACAGTGGTGTGTTCATCCGCGCGCCGCGCGCCGGCAACCCGGCCTTTGAGGGTTCCGAGATTCAGGTGCTGGACGACTACGCCGATCAGTACAAAGACCTGAAGCCGTACCAGTATTGCGGCAGCGTTTACTCGACCATCGCCGCCACGCCTCGCGTGACCAAACCCTTTGGTCAATGGCAGAAGATGGACATTCACATCCAGGGCCAGAAGATCACGGTCACGCTGAACGGCACAAAGGTGGTGGACGGTGACCTGAGCGAGCACATGGACAAGGTTGCGGATCACCCCGGCCTGAAGCGGACCTCGGGCTTCATCGGCCTGCAGGACCACAGCAGCCGCCTCGACTACCGCAACGTCCTGATTCGAGAAATCAAGTAGTAGAAAACGCAGCCGTTCCAGACAAATGCGGCGATCCTTCCGCCTTTGCCTGACTACGGCACTACCATCCTCATCTAGAGCCGCCCGTTGACCCGTTGGAGGTCGGCGGGCGGCTTCGTTCCCAAGTCCGCGCCTGCGGCAGCCGCGTGAAGATCGGCTGCCATAAACGCACTGACCCGCGGCGTTCTTCCCGCGCCGTGCAAGAAAGAGGCTGAAAACGTCTTCCACCAAACGCACCGCCGTCACGCGATTCGGGCCATTTGCTTCACGGCGTTCAGGCAATGATAATTATTGTTCCAAACGCAAGTCTTGGGTCCGACCACGGGCCGTCGGCCAATCGCCAAGAATCGCCGTTTCCGGAGAACCGCAGCATGCCATTGAGGTTTCGCAGGGTGCTTGTCGCCGATGAGCGCTATGAGTCTGCCGGTGTCTTTGATGTGAACAACGACGGCATTCTGGACATCGTATCGGGTGCCTGGTGGTACGAGGGGCCGGATTTCCGAAAACGCCATTACATCGGGCCGGTGTCCGCCCACGACGAGTACTACGACGATCTCTCCACCATCCCCATGGACGTGAACGGAGACGGATGGACTGATTTTATCACCGGGGGCTGGTGGGGCGAGACGCTTCGCTGGCGGGAAAACCCCGGCAATACGGCAGAAGAGTGGCCGGAACGGATCATCGCCAAGACGGGCAGCATCGAGACTACGCGCGCCTGGGACATAGACGGCGACGGCAGGCCCGAAATCGTGCCCAACTGTCCCAATGGCCCGCTCGTCGTCTACCGACTCGTCACCGATCACCGAAGACATTCCCTGGGCAGATTCGCCCCACACAAGATCTTCGACGGTCCACAGGGCCACGGGTTGGGCGCGGGCGACATCGCCGGGCACGGCCGCATGGATATTGTGCTCAATCACGGATGGCTTGAAGCGCCCGAACATCCCTACAGACAGCCCTGGACCTTTCATCCGCAGTTCAAACTGGCCGAATCGGCCAGCGTTCCCATTCTGGTCGCCGATGTGAATGGGGACGGGAGGAATGACCTCATCGTGGGCGGCGGACACGAATACGGCCTGCACTGGATAGAACAGGGCCGCAGCGCATGGGGCAAGCGCACCTGGACGCGGCATTGCATTGACCCGGACAATTCCCAGTACCATGACATGATGTGGATTGACATTGACGGCGACGGAGTGTGTGAACTGGTCACGGGAAAACGCTACCGCGCACACTGCGGGTCGGACCCCGGCGCAGACGACGACTATGGGATCTACTACTTCAAATGGAACCGGGGCCATTTCGTAAAACAGGTGATCACCTACGGTCCCGCCCGCCAGTCCAAGGGTTTGGGCGTCCACTTCGCCGTCGCCGACTTGACCGGCAACGGACTTCCTGACATTGTTGCGCCCGGCAAGGACGGGCTCTGTGTGTTTTACAACGAAGGCTAAACCGCGCGGGCCGCGGAGACAACCCAACCGACGGAGGAGAAAGTCATGCCGAAGATTGCAATGATTGGCGCGGGTAGTATCGTGTTCTGCAAGACCCTGATGATGGACATTCTGGCCACACCGTCGCTGCGGGGCAGCGAGTTCCGGTTCATGAGCAGAACAACGCCCAAGCTGGACCGCATCAAGCGATTTGCAGACCGTGTCATCAAGGAAAACAGCCTTCCCGCCACAGCCATGATCACAACGGACCGCCGCGAGGCGCTGAAGGACGCGGACTACGTCATCGTCATGCTGCAAATCGGCGGTGTGGAGGCGTTCAGCAAGGACTACCAGATTCCGCTGAAGCACGGCGTGGACCAGTGCATCGGCGACACGCTCGGGCCGGGAGGCGTGTTCCGCGCGCTCCGCACCATCCCCGAAATGCTCGACATCGCCAAAGATGTTCAGGAACTCTGCCCCAACGCCGTGCTGCTCAACTACGTCAATCCCATGGCGTCGGTGTGCTGGAGCCTCGGCACAGTGCCGGGTTTGCAGTACGTGGGCCTGTGCCACGGTGTGCAGACCACGCTCGACCTGATCGCGGGCTACCTTGGCATTCCCAAGCAGGAGATAGACTACCTGTCCGCCGGCATCAACCACATGGGCTGGTTCCTGAAGATGGAGCACAACGGACAGGACCTGTACCCCCGCTTCAAGGAACTGTGCGACAAACCCGAGTACTACATCAACGAGAAGGTGCGCATCGAGGTCATGCGCCATTTCGGCTACTTCATGACGGAGAGCACCGGCCATTAAGTAGCCGAAATGGCAGATCGGAAGAGCACACGTCTGAACTCCAGTCACGATCAGATCTCG
>CALDSM010000472.1 GCA_937923585.1 uncultured bacterium | reverse complement strand
CGCGGCTGATGCTTCGGCGTGAACGCCCCGGTCCTGAACGGAGGCCAGGACCAGGGCGCCAAGAGCGCCCGCCAGCACACCTGCGGCCAGCACGGCCGCAATGTTGCGCATATTGATGTTCTTCATTCCGTTGTTCCTCCGACGCCGACGGCCCGTTCGAGTTCGATACGGGCGATTTGGGCGTCATAAAGCGCCTGCAAATATTCCGCTTCGGTCTGCCGGGCCGTGCGGCGCACGTCCAGCAGTTGCAGAAGGTCCACCTCCCCCTCTTCGTACAGGGTTGTCTCAATGCGCAGCGATTCGGCCGCCGCCGCGCGCAGGCCGCCTTCAAATGCGGCCCGCTGTTCGCGCGTGCCCTCATAGGTCTGCACGCCTGTTTCCACGTCGCGCTCCACCTCCTGCCGGATGCGGGTCTGTTCGGCCTGCACCGCCTGCAGTTCCGCGCGGGCGGCGGCGATGCCGCCCTGGTTGCGGTTGAGCAGGGGTACTTCCAAACCGGCCGGCACGCCCACCCGGATGTTCGGCTGCCACGCTTTCTGTTCGCGCGCGAGGGCCAGTTCTTTCTGTTTCACCACGGCGTCAAGGCGGCGCAATATCGGATGCTGCGCCAGGGCGATTTCGCGCGCCTGCCCCGCATCCGCCTGTCCGAGCGGCTGGTCAAGGCAATCCGCCAGCGCAAAGTCGGACGGCAGCGAACGGCCGCACAGGGTGTTGAGGATGACCCGCGCCGTGGCGTGCTGCCGCTGCTGCGCCTGCACGGCCCGCGACGCCTTCAGTGTTTCCACCTGCGCCCGGATGCGGTCAATCTCCGGCGCCTCGCCCGCGTCCACGCGGCGGCCCACCACCTGTTCGATCTCCTGCTCGGTGCGCAGCGCCTCTTTGGCCAGTTCCACGGCGCGTCCGGCATGGAGCACCGAGCAATACGCCTTGGCCACATCGGCCGAGAGCGCCGCGCGGAACTGTTCCTCGGACCGGTCCACCACGGGCATGGCGGCCTCGGCCGCCGCGGCGCGCGTGTGCCGCTTGGCCGGCGGCTCTATCGGCAGGAACAGGTTGGGGATCAGTTCCAGCCCGATCTCAAAATCCGGATTCGGGTAGGCCAGTGCCTGCAGCACCTCTGCATTCGCCGCGGCGCGGTGGGCGGCATATTCGGCAAAGCTGGGGTTCTTGTCCAGGGCGATTTGCCGCACCTGTGCCCGCGTGAGCGTCTTGCCAGCCTGGTCCTGCACGGCCCCGGGCGGACTTTCACCGGGGAAGACGCGCGCGATAACCTCCGACGACGGCAGTGCAGGCGCCGCCGCGGCCATGTCCGGAGCCGGGGCTTGGCGGGACGGCACCGTGGCGCACCCCGCCAGGATTAGCAGTGCGGCGCAGACAGCCAAGTGCTTGAAGCGTGTCCTGTTCATTTCTTGCATGTGATCCTTGATGACTTCTTTGGCCCCTGCCCTACGGTTCCCTGCAAGCTGGAGAAAGAACCGTCGCTGTCGGGACGCGGGAATGGGGTTGGTTTTCGGGGCAAGCCGCGGAGACGTGGTCGTGCTCAGACAGACTTGTCCCCCCAAACTGGGAGGCAAAGCAGAAGGATCAGATGCGCAGAACGCGCGATAGAGGACCGGATGGCGGGCAGGTGCCCGGCGGCGAAAGGGATGCGCAGAATGCGGCCCCGAACACAACCGGAGCAGGATGCGCCGGCAAAACGGCCGACATGTCCGGTCCGACTGGAGAGCCGGACTTTCTCTTGGCCACGCTGGAGGCTGAAGTGGGGCTTACGACTGGACCTTGGGAGACCGGGATGTCCACACACGACAGACAATCGCTGCCAACATTATCATCTCGGGCGGCACCGGGAGCCTGGGGCGCCTTGCCCACCGGCTCGCAAGGACCTTCATAACACCGCCCGTTTTGGGCGTATTCAAAGGCAATGTGCCCGTGCGACCCGATGCACAGGACAAGGTCTTTTCCCGGAAATGCAGCGGCGGCAAGGCACACAGCCACCAGAAAGACTGTGTACTGTGTCAAAAACCGCTTCATGTCCGCTCTTTAGTCCTTATCAGGTCGGTATTCTAAGAACACCACCCAGTTGAGATTTTATGCCATTAGAGCCCTGCCTGTCCACTCCGGCAGCGCCGTCATGGGCGCCAACATGCTATAATGGGGACCTTAATATCCCGGCAGCGCCGCGCCATAAGCACCCACATGCGTTGGCTCCACCGCGTTTCGCGCTGTGCGGGGATGAACCGGGGTTCTCCCATGAACACAGTGGTAACGGGCGCCAACGGCATGGTCGGCGCCAACTTGGTGCGCATGCTGCTTGCCCGGGGAGATCGGGTCAAGGCGGTCACTTTCGGCGACGCCCGCTCCCTGGACGGTCTGGACGTGGAAAGGACCGAGTGCAACATCCTTGACCATGCGGCTGTGGACAGACTCTTGAAGGGTGCGGACATCGTTTACCATCTTGCGTCGGTCATTACACTGCGGAGCCGCCGGAACGCCCATGCTGAGCGTGTAAACACCGAAGGCGCCTGCGCCGTGGCTGAGGGATGCCTGCGGCGCGGCGTGCGCCGCATGGTCCATTTCAGTTCCATTCACGCCTTCTCGCCTCATCCCCTGCATGAGGCGGTTGTGGAAACGCGCCGGTTGTGCGGCGATGACCACCCGTTCCCCTATGACCGCTCAAAGTCCCGCGGGCAGCGCGCCGTTCTGGATGCCGTTCAGCGGGGCCTCGACGCGGTGATCATCCATCCCACGGGCATCCTCGGCCCCCATGACTACGCGCCGTCGCACGCGGGACGGGCGCTGCTGGACATCTACCGGGGGCGCACGCGCGCGCTGGTACGGGGCGGTTTCAACTGGGTGGATGTGCGCGACGTGTGCGCCGGCGCCATGGCCGCAGAGGAGCGGGGGCACAGCGGCGAGAACTATATTTTGTCGGGACATCATGTCCCGGTCATGGAGATGGGCCGTCTTGTGTCCAGGCTTGCGGGGCGCAGGCCGCCGCGCGTCATGGTGCCCGACTGGGTGATGCGGTCGGCCGCACCGCTGGCCGAGGGCTGGGCGGGCCTGCGCGGCAGGGAGCCGCGCTTCTCGAAATTTACGCTGCACACGCTGGTGCATCACCAGGAGGTGTCCCACGAGAAGGCAACCCGGGCACTGGGGTATAATCCCAGACCCTTCAGCGAAACGCTGCGGGACACCTTCCACTGGTTTTCCACCATGGGTATGCTTGGAGAAGATCGGAAGAGCACACGTCTGAACTCCAGTCACGATCAGATCTCGT
>CALDSM010000471.1 GCA_937923585.1 uncultured bacterium | reverse complement strand
ACCGTGCCACCGAGTCCAAGTTTCATGACGACGGTAATGGTGATGACACCACCAAGGTCATACAGCGTATAAGTGACTTCGTTTTCAGTCCTCGTCCCGCCCGAACCGCCGGGACCTTCGGCACCGCCCGCGCCGAACCGCCCGCCGGGAAGCCCCGCGCCTTTCGCGCCGCCGGTTCCGCCCGTGCCGCCGGTGATATTCCCAAACCCGGTTCCGCCAAAATCCCCAACTCCACCGATTACGCCAGCCAAACCGTCACCACCGGAACCACCGTTCAGTCCCGCACTTCCCTTGCCGCCGCCACTGCCTGAGAAGATGGAACCGGTGTTGGGCTGACCGCCCTTGCCGCCGCCGCCGCCGGAGCCGCCCTGGCCGTAGGCGCCGCCCGTGCCGGCCGCGCCGCCTGCACTGCCGGTGCCGCCGGCGCCACCCGCGCCGCCGCCGAGGTTCCCGGGCGGCACTGTCACGGACGCACCCCACACCATGTCATTGTCCGACACGATGGACAGGGGACGCTGTCCCGAGACGGAAACTGCAACCCCTTCGGGCACCTTGAGGTAGTCAAAGTAGAAGACCGCCACACCGGTGCCGTAATTCAGCACGGTGCCGGTGTAGGTGGTCGTCCCGTTGACGGTCATTGTCGGATTCCCCGTGGTCCCGGTGTTTATGACCACCGAGTCCGTGCTTTGGAGAACCAGCGACCCGAGGCTGGGCACACCAAGATTCCGGTAGACGGAATCGATGCCTTGCGCGCCGGCAATCCCGCCGCAGGCGGCAACCCACAGCACCGCCGCTCCGGCAAGAATGGAGACGATGCCCGCACTCGGAACGGTTCTGCGCTTGATGCATGACTTGGCGATCGACATAGACATATCCTCATCTCTCCCGAAGTGTTGGACAACTCCAGCACAACATTGCCGAACCGGTTCGGGTTCCAGCGAGTTCCCGGAGGGCGGCACCCGCCCGGGTTCCTCGATTGTCCGTTTCCAAAACTGTGTTCAAGACATGGCGCAGCCCCTGGAGGGGCTCCGCCTTATCCGGCTTGTCTTCTTCCAAGGCGCGTCGCGCCGGCCACCGCCAACAGCAGTGCGGCTCCAAACAGGCCAGCCACGCCGCCAAACAGGGGCGATCTGAAAAGCACTTTGACCGTCAATGATGCCGTGTCAGACTCCAGGGAACCCGTGTGCTCGTCCCACACGGAAACCGAATAGGAGCCCGTATCCTTTGGGGACAGTCTCGCAATTCTGTAAAAGGCCGATGTCGCGCCGGGAATTTCAAGATCGTCCTTCTTCCATTGATAGGATACCTTCCCCACACCGCCGGTGGTGCCGACAAAGAACGTGTGGGTCTCGAATTCCTCCTTCTCGCCGCCCTCGGGCTGCCCCGTAATTTCGAGGGGCACTCCCACGTTCAGCACCGATTCGTTGGACTTGTAGACGTAGGGCGAACCGTCCGTCACTTCAACATAGTAAACGCCCGCATTTTCCAGCGCAAGATCCGTAAGATACAAGTCGGGACTGTTTCCTTCAAGATCGGTAACGAGCCCGTCGCCGTTCCTGAACTTCCAGTGGTACACGATCTCTCCCAGTCCGCCGGTCACCTCCACCGAAAAGGATGCAAGCTCGCCGACATAGCGCATGAGCGGGGTGTCCGCCTGCTTGGCAAACGTAATGAGCGCACCGTACACGTCAAACACCGCGGTGTTTGAGACAATGCTGCTGTACCCGTTGGACACCAGGCAGGTATAACTGCCCTCGTCTTCGTATCGCGCCTCTGGAACAATGAACTCGATGCCGGTGGCACCGGGAATATCCTGCCCGTCCTTCCTCCACTGATAGTGCAGTGCCCGGGTTTCCGGGTCGTCGTTTTGGGAGAAGGCACCGATGCACTGGAAGGTCCAATTCGGGGCGGCCGTGAGCGTGCCCGGGGAAACTATGACTGAAACCGGCTGGACAAGTATGGCCAGATGGTCGTCAACGGTCAGCAACGCCTGTTTTGACGTGACATCGGGCCCCGAACCGCTCACGACGCAACTGTAGTACGTGCCGTTGTCTTCGGCAGTCGTGACGTCATTGATCTCCAGGGTGCTTGTGTCCATTCCCGTGGCCCGCGGATCGGTGAAGTTCACCCCGTTCTTGAGCCAGTGATAGTAGAGATCCCCGGAGCCGCTGGCAGTCACGGAGAATATCGCCTTCCAGCTCTGTCCGCCCAGCAGTGCCTGGCTAACCGGGTCCTGCGTGATGGCCGGGTCCTGAACCGTCACCACCGCGGGACGCGATTCAAGACTGCCCGTCACGTTGGTCAACACGCAGGTGTAGTTCCCGGCAAAACGCGACTCCATCAGGGGCCGCGAGTAGGATGACCTCGTTTCGCCGGTCAGGAGAACGCTGTTGTGATACCACTGGTATGTGATCGGGAAGGTGCCAGCGGCGACAACATAAAGGTTTAGCGTGCCGTGATAGGGGACAACAACCGGTGTCGCGGGCTGAACCAGGAAGCGCAGCGGATTGTTGACGATCAACGTGGCAACGTTGGACCTCAGCCTTCCCGCAGCGTTGGACACCACGCAGTGATATGAACCCTCGTCGGATTTCTTCGCGTTGAAAGACAGGGCGGACAGGGTGGCACCCGGGATGAGAACGTTGTCCTTGTACCACTGATACTGGACGTTGTTGCCGATAACGGTGACGGAGAACGTCACCAAGTCATCAGGATTGGCCACTTGCGACACGGGCTGGACGGTAATCTTGAGCACCCCGCCCCCGACAGACGACCCTGCAACGACTGCGGTTGTCCACGTCTGGCCCGGGCCCAGTTCGCCTGGTGTCCCGCCATTGCCTTCAATAAAGGTGCCCTCGTTCAAGTCCACTCTCGCCCGAACCTCCGTGGCGGTTTCGGTTCCTGTGTTCTTGATGACCAGCTGGTCAAACCCGGCAAACGCACTGGGCGGCGTCGTCGTGGCTGTCAGAACGGTGTATTCCACATTCCCCGTGGCCGGGAACAGCGGGTCCACAACGCTCTTGTTCCAATAGTCGTCCAGGCAGTATCCATGTGCGGCGGGACCTCCGACAAGCATCGGGATCAGGGGATAGGCCGCGCCGGGAGTGGACTGGTAGGGGGCATTGTCCGGCGCGGTCAGCACCGCGTCATTGCGCGCGGCGCCCAGCACCGGCACGTCAAATGGCTGACCCGACCCCATTACCGGGGCGTTTGCAGCCCGCATGGCCTCGGCCATGTTGGAAATGATGGTGCATGCGCCGTTCTGGTTGGGCGCGGCA
>CALDSM010000470.1 GCA_937923585.1 uncultured bacterium | reverse complement strand
GTGACTGGAGTTCAGACGTGTGCTCTTCCGATCTCCCCTCGGCGTGTATTACTATGAGATCAACCGGGGTACATTTGAGCGCACCACCATTGACTACGGCCCTGCATCCACCAACAGCGGCCTGGGAATCTACTTCTGGGTGGAGGATGTTAACGGCGATGGTTGGAAGGACATCGTGGCACCTGGAAAACAGGGCCTGTACCTATTCCTCAATCGGGGCACAGGCGCTAAGTAGTTGGAATCATACACTTTATAGTTCGTTACACTGTGCATTTAAGAAGGGGCTTGACAAGCGCTGGTTGCGCATGCAATAATTCGTAACACGAACGATTCGTTCGGCAAATCATGTGTTGGGCTGAACCATGACAGAAGCCGAGAAACTAGACCTTTCCCGTACCATCAATGCCACCGCGCTTGTACTGCGTCGCTATTTCTACCAGTGCCTTTTTGCCGGCGGTGAGGATGAATGCCTGCCGGCGCTCACCCCTCCCCAGGTGGAAATGATCGCTGCGATTCACTCCCACGGCAGCATGACGGTCAAGCAACTGGCGCAGGTGCTCTGCGTCAAGGCGCCGACGGTGTCGGCGCGCGTTGACCGCCTGGTGGAACTGGGAATGCTGACGCGGGAGGCGAACCCTGCGGACCGGCGCGAGGTCCTGGTCCGGATATCGCCAAAGGAATCTGAATTCATTCGCGAACTTGAAAAGATAAAGCTGCGCGCGGGGGTGGAACTCATTGAACTTATCGGACCGGACCATGCGCACATGTGGAGGGCGGTCTGTGAACGCATTAGCACTGTCTTGGGAAATATGGGCTATGGCGACCAGGGTTGCTGCGGGCAGAAGTCTGACGCCCGCGATTTGTAGCCGGCCGCCGGAAACGCAATACAGGATGACACCAGTGATGAGAAACAAGAAGGCTTTCCTTGCGGGTATTCTTGCAGGAGCGCTGCTGTGTTTGGCCACCATATGGTCGGGCATGTCCACCGTGGATGCGGCGGACGGCTCGCCGGGCGCGCCCGGCGCCGCCCCTCCCCCGCCCGAAGTGGCGACCATGGTGCTGACCACGCAGCGCGTATCACTGACGACCGAACTGCCCGGCCGCACCAGCGGCTATCTGGTGTCGGAAATCCGGCCCCAGGTGAGCGGGCTGATTCAGAAACGCCTGTTCACCGAAGGTTCGGATGTGAAGGCCGGGGACGTGCTTTACCAGATTGACCCGGCCCCGTACCAAGCCGGTTATGACAGCGCCGCGGCAAGCCTGGACACGGCGAAAAAGACCGCGGAACAGGCGCGCGCGGCGGTGTCGGCCAGCCTGGCGAACGTGGAGAGGCAGAAGGCGACGCTTGCCCTGGCGAAGACGGACTTCCAGCGCGCGGACGACCTGTTCAAGGACAAGGCGGTGTCCGCGGCTGAGCGCGACCACGCCTCCACAAACCTTGACGTGGCCACCGCCACGGTGCGCGCCGCCGAGGCGCAGGTGACCAGCGACCGCGCGGCAATCGCCGCCGCGGATGCAGCAATAAACCAGGCGCAGGCTGCGGTCCAGGCGGCCCAGATAAATCTGAACTACACGAAGATTACGGCACCCATTTCCGGGCGGGTCGGCCGGTCCAGCGTGACGGACGGGGCCATTGTGACGGCCTACCAGCCGATGGCGCTGGCCACCATTCAGGCGCTTGACCCAATCTATGTGGATGTCACGCAGTCCACCGCCGAACTGGTGCGGCTGCGGAACCGCATTGAAAAGGGCGCGCTTCAACCGGGTTCCAGCGAACAGAAGAATGTTGCCATCAAACTCGAGAATGGGGACGCCTATCCGCATGAGGGTGTCCTCGGATTCCGGGATGTGACGGTGGACCCAACCACGGGTTCGGTCATTCTGCGCATCACCGTTCCCAACCCCGAGGGTATGCTGCTCCCTGGCATGTTCATCCGCGCCACGCTGGAGGAAGGCGTGCTTGACCAGGCCATCCTTGTGCCCCAGCAGGCGGTCTCGCGCGACCCCAAAGGCAACCCGCTGGTGATGGTGGTGGACGGAGAGGGCAAGGTGGCCCCGAAGCCCTTCACTGCCGAACGCGCCATCGGCGACCAGTGGATTGCCTCGGCAGGCCTGGCCGTGGGCGACCACGTGATTGTTGAGGGGCTGCAAAAGGCCCGTCCTGGCACGCCTGTGAAAGAGGTTCCCTATACCCCGGCACCCCCCCCCGGCGCACCCGGCGCGCCGGGCCCGGCGCCGGAACAGAAATCCAGCTAACGGAGCGCCACCATGCTGTCACGATTCTTTCTGAAGCGGCCGGTCTTCGCCTGGGTTATCGCCATTGTCTTCATGGTGCTGGGCGTGCTGGCCATCTACAATCTTCCGATCTCGCAATACCCGCCCATTGCGCCGCCGTCCATCTCCATTGACTCGATGTACCCGGGCGCCTCCGCGGAAACGGTGGAGAACAGCGTCACCCAGATCATCGAGCAGAAGATGACCGGCTTTGACGACATGCTCTACATCTCCGGCACGAGCGACTCGGCCGGCGCCTCGCGCATCGAACTGACGTTCAAGCCGGGCACCGACCCGGACCTGGCCTGGGCAAAGGTGCAGAACAAGCTGCAGCTTGCCATGACCAGCCTGCCCGAAGTGGTGCAGCGCAGCGGGGTCACCGTCAACAAGTCCACGAGAAATTTCCTGATTGTCGTGGGTCTCATCTCCGAAGACGGAAAGATGAGCGGGGACGACCTGCGCGACTATGCGCAATCCAACCTGGAAAAGGTGCTGGCCCGCGTTCCCGGCGTCGGCGAGGTCATGAACTTCGGCACCCAGTACGCCATGCGTGTCTGGGTGGATCCCGACAAGATGACCAATTACCGTCTGACCATTGAAGACGTAATCCTCGCCATGCGCAGCTACAACGTCGAAGTCTCGGCGGGTCAGTTCGGCGGCATCCCGGCGGTAAAGGGCCAGCGCCTCAACGCCTCCATCATCGTTCAGAGCCTGCTGAAGACGCCGGAGGAATTTGGAAACATTCCCATCCGCACCAACCCGGACGGGTCCGTGGTGCGCGTTGCGGATATCGGCCGCACGGAACTGGGCACCGAGTTCTATGACATCGAGGCGCGCTACAACGCAAAGCCGGTCGCAGGACTCGCCATCCGCCAGGCACCGGGGGCAAATGCCTTGGAGACGGCCGACGCCGTTCGGACCAAGCTGGCCGAGATGAGCCCCTTCTTCCCAAAGGGAATAAAGGTGGTGTATCCCTATGACACGACGCCCTTCGTCAAGGTCGCCATCGAGGAGGTCGTCAAGACGCTCTTCGAGGCCATTCTGCTGGTATTCCTGGTGATGTGGCTGTTCATGGGCAACTTCCGCGCGACGCTGATTCCCACCATTGCGGTGCCGGTGGTGCTGCTGGGCACCTTTGCCGTGCTGAGCGCGTGCGGCTTCTCCATCAACATGCTGACCATGTTCGCCATGGTGCTGGCCATCGGCCTG
>CALDSM010000469.1 GCA_937923585.1 uncultured bacterium | reverse complement strand
TTATTGAATATGCCGCAGCTTTCCCAACACCCACGGCGGCGATTCCCGAAGCCTTTCTGCGTGAACGTGCCGCTGAAGCGCCGCATTTCAGCCCGCCTTTTGTTGAAGGCTTTGCACGCCTCATACGCAATGAGGGCGAGGCCGGAAAATGGTTCACCTACCGCAAACAGCGCGACCGCACCGAAACGCTCCGCCAGACGGATGCCGGCCATGCCCTTGAATGGGAGTCGGCCGTTGTTCCAGATTCACTCCCCGGCGATTTTTTCACCTTTGTGTTTGCAGGCGGCCTCGGATGGATCTCCCAGCCCAAGACAGACGGGTTCATCTTGAGTGTAAACGGCAAGGAAGCGCTTCGATTTGATGTGTGCCGGGGACGCGGCTTCTGGCGCGACGAGGCCAACCGGGTCACACTCAGTTTTGCGCCGCACCGCATGACCTCGGAAGACACGGCCGGCCTGTTCTATCTGGGCGTTCCCCGCAACCTCGTCCCACCCGGACAGCCCTGTCGCCTCGCCGTCAAATCCCTTGGTTCAGGAAGCCAGCGCTGGTTCGCCCTCCATCCCTACCCGGATGTGCTGGGCACAAAATAATACCGTGAATGTGGGACAGCCGCCCTCGGCTGTTAATCCCTGGCGGTTGTTGCAGACTGACAGCCGGGGGCGGCTGTCCCACATGCTCAGTGAGAAAGGTTGATTATGGTTTCCGTGATGACTCTCGTTGCGATGGCCGTGCTCTCCGCCCCCGCAACGGATGTGCAGTCCAATCTCGCATGGGCCGAACGCGCCTTCGGTGAGACGGCAGTGCAGGCCCCGTCGGGCTCCGTCAACGTCCTGCACGAGGACAGTCCCGGCGACACAAAATTCCGGAAGGGTTCAGCCGGCGGGCCCATGCGGTTGGGGGCGAAAACCTACGAACACGGCATTGGCGTGAATTCCCACTCCGCGATCCGTGTCACGCTGCCCAAGCCGGGCAAAGCCTTCCGTGCCGACATCGGATTGGACCGAAACGTGGACAATTCCGCGGCGTCGGTGCGCTTCCATGTTGAGGTGCGGGGCCGTGAACCGTTTGTGACGGATGTGATGCGGCCCGGCGGCGAACCCCGCGCGATCGAAGTGCCGTTGGACGGGGTACAGGAATTCGATCTCATCGTGGACAACGGCGGCGACAGCCGCGCATTTGACCAGGCAGACTGGGCCAATGCGCGCGCGGTCTTGGAAGACGGCTCCGAAATTTACATTGACGAACTCGGTCATGACGGCAACATCGAGGCAAAACAGCCGTTTTCATTTGTTTGCGGCGGCAAGCGTTCTGACGTGTTAATGCAGGACTGGGACCGCCGTGTCGAAATAGAGCCTGTCGAGAACGGCCAGCGCCGGTCGCTCATTCTGACCGACCCCGCAACGCAACTGGAAGTGCGCGCCGTTGCCACCGCGTTCACCGACAGTCCCGGTGTGGACTGGACCATCCACTTCACCAACAAGGGCAACGCGGACTCACCCGCCCTCGAACAGGTCCGCGCGCTGGATGCCTCCTTCCGCTGCGACCCCGGTGCTTCAGCCACTTTCCACAGTTTGCGCAGCACTTGCGGCGTGGACGACTGGCTCCCCTTCAGCGAAACCCTGGCACCCGGACAGAAGCACGCCTTTGCACCGATCAACGGACGTTCCTCCCTGGGCGCATGCCCGTTCTTCGACGTGCAATGGAACGGCGGCGGTGCCGTCGTGGGCATTGGCTGGACCGGCCAATGGGCGGCGGCGGTGGAAAACCGCAACGGCACCGTCGCGCTGCAGGCGGGCTTGCAGAACCTGCATCTCGTGCTGCATCCCGGCGAGTCTGTTCGCACCCCGCGCATCCTGCTCATGCGCTGGTCCGGCGACGACGCCGCCCGGGCATACAACCTCTGGCGCGCCACAATGCTCAGCCACATCTCGCCGCGGGTCGGCGGTGAAATCGTCACCCCGCCAATCGCACATCTCAGCACCGCCTTCTACGAAATGGACACGTGTACAGAGGCCCAGGCGCTGGAACATCTGAACGCGGGCAAGGACTTGGGGTTCGAGTGCTACTGGTACGACGCGTATTACGGCAAGGATGATTTCCCCACTGTGGGCAATTACGTGCTGCCCGTGGAGCGGGGCTTCAACACCACGCGCCTTCCGAACCAATTGAAGCCTGTCGCCGACGCCGTACATCGCGTCGGATTGCAGTTTCTTATGTGGTTCGAGCCCGAGCGCATTTGCCCGGGCACACTCATGGCCGTCGAGCATCCCGAATGGGTCGTCTTCCCCGATGGCGGCGGCTGGGGCATGTTCAACCTTGCCGTGCCCGCGGCGCGGCAGCACATCACCGATTATATTGGCGGACTGATAGATGCCTACAGGTTGAACTGGGTGCGCATAGACAACGCCGTGTCCTACGCCCCGCTGTGGCAGAAACTCGATGCCGTCGCCGGGCCGGACCGTGTGGGTCTCGCGGAGATCCGCTACGTGGAGGGACTGTACCGCTGGTGGGACGACATGCGCGCCGCCCACCCGGACATCGCCATAGACAACTGCGCATCCGGCGGCGGCCGCATTGACTTGGAACTGTGCGCCCGCGCCGTTCCCCTGTGGCGCACCGATGCCACCATCACCCCGCTCATGAACAAGGACTTTCATCAGGCGGCCCTGCAGAACCAGGTCATGACCGCCGGGTGGGGCCGTTACCTGCCCTTCAGCGCCAGCGGGCAGATGGGTGCCGACCCCTACAACTTCCGCAGCGGGTTCAATGGTGGCATCTCTTTCTGTGAGGACACCCGCCCCGAGTCCTATCCCCGCGACCTGTTGCGCGCCGCCGTTGCCGAGGGCAAGCGCATCCGGAAGTACTACTTCGGCAACCAGTACGCGCTGGCCGACATCACCACCAACCCCAAGGACTGGTGTGTGCTCCAGTATCATCGTCCCGTTGCGGGAGACGGCATGGTCGTCGCGTTCCGGCGCCATCAATCGCCCTATACAGGATTTGCCTGCGCACTCAAGGAAATAGACCCCGCAGGCGACTATGAAACGACGTTCTCTCCCGGCTACTCCCCCGCCCCGGCGAAAACAATGAAAGGTGAGGAACTGCGCACCATTGTCCTGAATATTGACAAGGCCCCGGACGCCGTCCTCTTGGAGTACCGGCTGCTTCAAAAGTGAGCGGTGTTACCCAGTGCGCACGCGTTTCAGATAGAATTGGATGCGGTTGGGGATCTCGCCCCGACCGTGAGGCAAGCGACGGATAATCGGACCATGCACTTTCTGCTCGACTGGATGAACTGGTACTGGGACGGGCTGCTTGGCTGGCTGCTCAACCGTGTGGAAGATTTGCTGGGGCTGTCGCCGCAGGAGGGCGCGGCGGCCATCGCATGGAAGGTCGGCTTCACGCTGGTTTGCCTCCTTCCGCTTTACGAGATTTTCCTGCGCTTCACGAATTTCCTGCACAGCCGGCGCATCCGCAGGTCCA
>CALDSM010000468.1 GCA_937923585.1 uncultured bacterium | reverse complement strand
ATACGAGATCTGATCGTGACTGGAGTTCAGACGTGTGCTCTTCCGATCTAGAAACGCCTGCGCCTCCTCGAAGCGGATGCGTTCGGTCATCTCCCGGACCAGCGCCCGGCTCTGGGTGAAATGCCTGCCAATCAGGCGGGCAATCTGGCCGTATTCCCAATTGCCGCCCTCCAACCCGCTGAGCGTGGCGGGATCACCGGAGGCAAGGGCCGCGGAAAGCAGGCGCAACGGAATCGTCACCCAGCGCACCAGCAACAGGGACAGCGCGGCCAGCAGGCTGATGCAGAAGATGCCGAGGATGGCGGGCTCCCAGTTCAGATAGGTGACAAACCGCTCAACGATGGGAGAGTGGCTGCGCACTTCCAGAACCGCAAGCGGTGTCCCGTCCCATGCTTTCAGCAGGTGTCGGAAGACGATGCTGCCCCCTTCAAGAACCGTGCCCTGCCGGACCTCCCCAAAATCCCCCTCCAGCACAAGCGATGCGGAACCGTCAAGAAGTCCGGAGAGTGTCGCCAGCCGCCCGCGGTTCCACAGGCGCCCGGCAAAGAAGTACCCGGCGGCGGGCGGCTTCCGCCCGGTGTCGCCGGAAACATGAATGGTGGCGCCGCAAACCTCCATCAACCCTTCGGGCGTGGTGAGAAAGAAATGGGCAAAAGCATCCCGGGCAAAGAGCTTGTCCGACTGTCCTTTCAGCGGCAACAGGTCGCCAATCGCCTTGTCGGCAAATTTGGCGCCGAAGTAGACCAGAGTCCCGTCGGTCCGGCAAACCCACAGGGCGTCCACATCATACGTGTCGAGCGGCGGCACCAGCATCTTCCCGGACCACTGCGGATCGCCCGACCGGACAAAATCAGCCATCTCGCTCCAAATGGTGTAGTCCTTGCACAGTGCCTGCAATGGTTTTCCGAGGAATTCGATGGTTTTTTCGGAAAGCCGGCTCACGGCCTCGCTGCGGTCCAGCAGCACGGATTGGACATTCCGGCTCTGCCACTGGCGCAGCGTGATCAAAGCGCCCATGAAGACCCAGATGATCGCACACAGGGCCAGCAGCAGCCTTGTTGATACTTTCATCACCCGCTCCTTCGGCGCGCCGGGCACGAAAACCGAACCTCAACGCACGACGTATCTTACCACGGTTTTCGGCCCAATGCTTCCCGCGGGCCTGTACGGCCAGAACCCAAAGCACCCGAACCGCCGAAGACCGGGGCTTGAAACGTGGGAGGAGGAGGCCAAACCGGGGCACAAACGGAAGCAGCGCGCCGGAAAGGGCATCCGGCGCGCCGCGCTGGTTTCATGGTAGCGGTGCACGGATTCGAACCGCGGACACGTGGATTATGATTCCACTGCTCTAACCAGCTGAGCTACACCGCCTTTGTCTGCCGATAGTATACCAAACGAAATTCGCGGTTGTCCAGCATCTTTGCGGCCTTGTTCCATGGCCGGGACCGCCGACAGCGGTACCGACAATTCCAATGGCTACCCTGCCGTTCCGCTGCTTGAAAAGATGTCCGTGATGATCTGCTCGACGACGGTCTCGGCAGCCATGGGCTTGGCGAGCGTTTTGGCAGCCTGGCCCATCGCTTCGAGGCGAATGGGGTCGGCGAGCAGTTCACGGACCACCGTTTCGAGTCGGGCGCTGTCGCATTCGCTGTCGAGCAGGAGCACGGCTGCGCCCGCATCCACGAAGGCGCGGGCGTTGTGCTCCTGGTGGTTGTCGGTGGCGAAGGGGAAGGGCACGAGCACGGAGGGCTTGCCGAGCACGGCGATTTCGGCGGTGCCCGATGCGCCCGCGCGGCTGATGATGAGGTCGGCTGCGGCACAGGCGGCGGGCATGTCCTCAATGAAAGGGTGTACCTGCACCCATTCCTTCCAGGGTGCGGCTTTTTCCTGCATTTCCGCGGCATCGGGCCGTCCGGTCATCCAAATAATCTGAATCTCGCCGGGGCCGCAGTTTGCGGCCATCCCGAGGACGGCCCGGTTGAGCGTGCGCGCGCCCTGGCTGCCGCCGGTGACAAGCACCACCGGAAGGCCTGGGTCGAGGCCGAACCTGAGCCGGGCTGCCCTCTGGTCGGGCGGGTTGATGAACCCGCTGCGCACCGGGTTGCCAACGACGCTGGCGCGGGCGGCGGGATAGTTTCCGATGGTGTCGGGATAGCTCAGGAAGAGGCGCGTGGCGCGGGCCGCGCAGAGGCGGTTGGCCATGCCGAGCCGCTTGTTCTGCTCGTGGAGAAAGGTGGGAAAACCGAGCCGCTGCGCCGCCCACACCAGGGGCAGGGAAACGTAGCCGCCGACGCCGATGACGGCCTGCGGACGGAAGCGCCAGAGCCAGGTGGCGGCGCGGAAACCGGACCATGCGAGCTTGACCAGCGTCCACGCCATGCGGGGGGTCTTGCGGCGCGGCCAGCCCTCGACGGGCAGGCCGCGGAAGGGCACGCCGGCATTTTGCGCGACGCGCTCCTCGATGCCGCCGCTGTGGCCAATCCACAGGGCCAGCAGGCGCGGGTCGCGCCTGCGCAGTTCCTCCAGTATCGCCACGGCCGGCGAGGTGTGCCCGCCCGTGCCGCCGCCGGTGATCATGATGCGCATGGTGCACTCCCTGTTCCGCCCTTTCAGGGCTTGCATGCTGTTATTATGGCCCTGATCCCCGGGGCGTTGCCCCGGGCTGTCCTATTATGCGCCTTCAGCGCGCTGCAGGGCCACAGGTTTGCGCTTTCGGCGCATTGCGCGTGCGGTTGTTCTTACTCCGCAGTTCGCGCCGGTTCCTCATTGTCAATCGTCCGTTGCGTCACCGCAGGGCCATCCTTCTGTCCCAGAAGGTTCGCGCCGGTTCTTTGTCCATTTTCATTGTCAATCGCGTCACGCAGGCCCCCTCCTCCCGTCGCAAAAGGTTCGCGCCGGTTCCTCATTGTCCATTGTCAATTGTCCATTGTCCATTGCGTCACGCAGGCCCCATCCTTCCGTCGCAAAAGGTTCGCGCCGGTTCCTCATTGTCCATTGTCCATTGCGTCACGCAGGCCCCATCCTCCCGTCGCAAAAGGTTCGCGCCGGTTCCTCATTGTCCATTGTCAATTGTCCATTGTCCATTGCGTCACGCGGCCATGGCCGGACGGCGCGGCGCTTCGGCCACGGAGAGCCGTTTCTGCCCCTTGTGCTCACGCGCCTGCGCACCGATGTTGACGAGCACACCCGCCATCATGAGGAAGGAGACCAGCGCCGTGCCGCCGTAGCTGACGAAGGGCAGCGGCAGCCCCTTGGTGGGCAGCATGCCGAGGGTGACCGCCATGATGAACGCCGCCTGAAAACTGATCATGGTGCACATGCCCGCGGCCAGCAGCGTGCCAAAGAGGTCCACGGCGTTGAGCGCCACGCGCAGCGCGGCCCAGGTGAACGCGATGAACACCAGCACCACCAGCACGGTGCCGATAAGGCCGAACTCCTCGCCGATGGTCGCGAAGATGAAGTCCGTGTGGGCCGCGGGCAGATAGCCGAGCTTCTGCTCGCCGGCACCCGCGCCCCTGCCCCAAAGGCCGCCCTGGGCAAAGGCGGACAGGGACTGTATCAACTGCCAGCCCACCCCCTGCCGATACGCCCAGGGATCGAGGTAGGCCAGGATGCGGCTGAGGCGGTGCGGAAAGAAGGCGATAGCCAGCGCAAGCACGCCGCATCCCAAACCGGCCATTCCGCCCAAATAGAGCTTGCGCCCGCCGGCGACATAGACCATGACGTAGGCGGTCACCATAATCATTGCCGGAATGCCCACATCGCGCTCTGCGGCGACGAGCGCGGCAAAGAGTCCGGCAATCGCAAAAGGCGGCAGCAGTCCCGAACGAAGCCGTGTGATGGTGGCGCGCTTCCGCGTCAGCCCCACGGCAAGCACGACCACCAGCGCAAACCGCGCAAATTCCGAGGGCTGAAACTGGCCGAGTCCGGGCACGCGAATCCAGCGGCGCGCACCGGCAACCTTCGCGCCGATGCCGGGCACCAGCACCAGCACCAGCAGAATGAGGGATGCCCAGAGGACAAACCGGAAGACCGGCCTGCTGCCGAGCACGTGGTAGTCCATGTGGGACAGCACCAGGAACAAAACGACCCCGAGCGCCAGGAAGAGCAGGTGCTTCGTGAACACGCCGTCAAGCTGGCTGTTGACCGAGGTGACGCTGAAGACCATCAGGCCGCCCAGGCACAGCAGCATGAGCACGCACATGTTCAGAACGGTTGCTTCCCTTGTCATGGCCTTTGCGCTCCTGTCGGGACGCCGCCGCACAGCGCATGCACGGCGCGCTTGAAGTCCCGTCCGCGTTCCTCAAAGTTTCCGTACCAGTCAAAACTCGCGCATCCCGGCGACAGCAGCACCACGTCGCCGGGCGCCGCGGCGCGGCGCGCGCGGGCCACCGCGTCGTCCATGCTTTCGCCGCGTTCCCATGGCGCCAGATCGCCGTAGGCCTGTTCAAACTTCGGCGCATCGTCGCCGATGGAAACCATGTGCCGCACGTGCGCCGCGAAAAGATCGCGGATCACGCGGTAGTCGCAGTCCTTGGCCTGTCCGCCGGCAATCAGTACAATCGGCCGCGTGAAGCTCTCCAGCGCCACGCGCAGGCTGTCCACGTTGGTGGATTTCGAGTCGTTGTACCAGTCCACGCCGTTCCCGGCGAGCACGTGCTCGATGCGGTGCTCGACGCCCTGGAAAGCCCGCAGTCCCGACCGCATGCCTGC
>CALDSM010000467.1 GCA_937923585.1 uncultured bacterium | reverse complement strand
GCTCGTGTTTCAGAGCCTCAGTGGGTGTCATGGCTTTTTCCCTCCTGCTTGTGTTCCGTGTCCGCATGGGCATGTTCGCCGCGCTGCCCGGCCTCCGCATGCCCCGCGCCCGCTTCACCGCCGTGATGCGCCGGGTTTGAGGCGGCATCCTGGTGAAGCCGTTCAACATAGTGCATGAAGGCCACGTACGCCTCGACGAACTCCCGTCCGGCCTCCACGCTCTCGTCCTTGTGCTTCCTGGCTTCCAGGGCACGGGCAAACCGTTCGCGAATCCCCTCGGCCGCCGCGTCTGTGATTTCACGGATCAGGTCGTCCGCAGAGCCGGTCTCCAGCGCCTTGTCTGAGCCCTCTATGCCGGGTTCTATTTTGGTGCCGGCGGGCTTGATGCCTTCGTACGCAACACCCTCCCCGGCGCGGTGGACCCGAACAAGGGTCTCGAAAAAATGCATGTCCGCCCGCTCTTTCGCGTCGGTGCCCTTGCCCCTGTCCGTCAGAGCCTTTTGAAACGCGTCCTTGATTTCTGCTTCCGCACCCTTGTTTACCCATTTAAGAACAGGACTGACCTCGCCCTTCTCCAGGGCCCGCTTCGCATCTGCGATGACAGGGCCGTCCATGGTGTCGCAGTGGGCCGGTGCATATTGGGACACGGACAGCAGAATTCCCAGAATACCAACAATCACTGGAAACCATTCTTTCCGCATCGCAGCAGCCATTGCCATTCTCCGGTTCGCAAACCCTGTTCGAGAGCCTGCTCCTGATGACCGCCATCGGCAGTCTCTCAGAACGCGTTCGCAATAATAATTCTCCCCTGTATGCTAGGCAACACTCCCATTCTCAATCCTATTCCGTTCTTGCGAGCCTCAGACCGCCGTTGGCGGCGATTCGGAAAAAAAAGGAAACCGCGGCGCGAGTGCAGTGGCAAGGACTGCTTGTCTGCCACGGTACTATTCGGCCTTAGCCGGGTCGTCTTTGCCCGCAGTTTCAACTGGGGGAAGTCGAGGTTTCAGGCACTGGTCGCAGCACGCCTTAGCGTGCTTCTCTTTGCTTCAGGATCTCTGGGATTCCAACTGTCCTGCCAGACAAGCCCAGAGGCTACAGCCTCCGAGAAGCGAGCTAAAGCGTGCTGCTTTGGGAATGGCCATCCCCCCCGGCTGAAGCAGGGGGCAAAGAGGAGCCCACTGAAGCGGGCTTGTCCGGACATGCACGACCAACGGATGAGAAACGCTTAGAAACATGCAGCGGGCCGAAACCCCACTTTACTTTCTTGGCAGAAGGCGGGGAAACGGCTTGTGTTGAGGGACGCGGACCGGGCTTAAGACAAGGGGATTTGGGTCCGGCAGTCCCTTTTTCGCGGCCGGACCGCTTCCGGAGGCACCTTCAGCGTTGATCTGGAAAGACGGGCCGGAACTACTTCCTCTCCGCGCTGACGGGTGGCAGATTCACCTCGACAAATCGGGCTTGGCGGCGGTTGTGATCGTAGGAGAAGACCAGCCGATCATCCACGATGAGCGGGCAGGGATAGGCCAGCATGCCGCCAGTGATCACGTCCTCCTTTACGCACCAGCTTTCCATTTCGTCGCAGCTCAGCCAGATGGACAGCGGGTCCCGCACGGCCCGTTCACCCACCACGCCGCCCTTGGCGTTGTGGATGAGCGCGATGCGGCCGTCGGGCAGGCGGATCAGCGCGGCCAGCGAGGTCGGGTTGGGAATGTCCGTCTGCCATGCCTCCGTCCAGGTGCGGCCGTTGTCTTTGCTGTCGGCGCGCCAGAGGAAGCCGCCGTATTCGGCGCGCATCAGCATGGCGATGCGTCCGTCCTTCAACTGCACCACGGTGCTTTCCAGCAGCCCCAGCGGACGGTTGCGAACGCCCTGGTGCTCCGTCAGGTTCTGCAAATCGGGGTCCGTTGTGATCAGCGCGGAACAGCCGTGCAGGTGCGTGGCGAACTTGTCCGGCTTGAACGCCGGGTCCTGGTGAGGCGGCAGTGCCAGCGCTTCCGCTTCTGATTTGGCGCGGGCCAGTTCGGGAATGCCCGCCAACAGCGGCTTGGGCCGTTTCTCGAAAAAGGAGGTCGGGCACAGGTATTCGCCGTTATTCAGCCGGATGGGATGCTCGATCATGATGTCGTCGCTTGCGCGGAAATGGACCGGCTCCCGCGCGCTCCAGGTGTGCCCGTTGTCCTTCGATTCCATGCGAAAGTAGTGCCACACCGTGTATTGCAGTTCCGACGGCCAGCCCGCGCCGAAGGCGATGACCTTGCCCGCCGGTGTGACATGCATCAGGGTCAACGCCCCGGCCTCCCTGCCCGCCGCCAGCAGGATGTACGGTTCGCCCCAGGTCTTGCCCTTGTCCGTCGAGCGTGCCGCCAGCACGTTGTTGTCCGTCGAGGGTTCATTGTCACTGCCCGACAGCCACCAGCACAGCAAATCGCCGTTGGGCATCTGTGCAATGTTCGCCCCGCACGCCAGCCGGTAGGTAACCCCGTCATGGGTCCACCCCTTGAGCCCGTCGAACACCACGGTTTCACGGACGCGGATTTGGGGGGAATCGGCGGGCACCGAACTCTGCGCCCAAGCAAGGGAGGAACACACCGCGGCGGCCAGGAAGAACAAGCGCAGGAACAGGCTCATAAGGCAATCCTTCCGGTTACGGTTGGCTGTGCCAATCCGGGATGCCCATTCTACACGAGCGTGCCGCCGGCATGTATTAAGCGCTATTCAGCGTGGTCGTCCGGAGAAACCGTCGTCAAGCCGGGGTACTTGGGGGTGATGTTCGCGTAGAACGCCTGAATTTCCACAATATCCGCGGCGTAGTCGCCGGTGGGATAGAAGAGCCGGGCCACCCCGCCGCGCTTTCGTCCATAGTCGAGATAGCCCAGGGCGATGGGGACGTTGGCGCCCACGGCAATGTGGTAGAAACCCGTCTTCCACGTGCGGACTTTCTTCCGGGTGCCCTCCGGCGGCACGGCCATGATGAGTCTGTCGTGTTTGCGGAAGGTTTCGATGCACTGGCCGACCATGCCGTTCGTCTTGCTGCGGTCAATGGGAATGCCGCCCAGCCATCTCAGGAAACCGCCGAAAGGCCAGCGGAAGACGGACTCCTTGGTCATCCAAAAGAGTTTGGCGCGCGTGAGGAATCCACACGCAAGCATGACGGGCAGGTCCCAGTTGCTGGTGTGGGGCGCGGCAATCATCACGAACTTGGGCGCGTCGGGTAGCGTGCCCTCCACACGCCACCCGATGGCGGCAAAGAAGAGGCGGGCCCAAATGCGCCCGACAACGGTGACAAACGGCGTGTCAAAGATGGTCCGCTGCATTGGAACTCCTTGCGCGGCCCTCGGTGGCACACCGACAACACCGCAATCATCCAGCTGGCGCGGGACACGCGTTGGACCGCGTGCGGCGGCATCCGGGACACGGGGTGGCAGAATCACCCCGCAGTTTCTAAAGGGGATATGGCGCATGGGACGCAATGTGAACCCATGGCTGTCTACCACGTAAGAATACCACACGAAGCCACGGAATATCCGCTTTCGACCCTGCCATTGAAGGGAGAACGGCCTAACGGACGCTGTTCCCGACGCAGGACAGGACCGCGGGAACGGCAGAGGTCCCCTGTCCGGCCTTCTCGACAACATACTCCAGGATGGCCGTCGCGTCGTCGTAGTTCGTTGCGTGACCGCCGTCTTCGCGACGGATGATTAACACCTTTCGCCCCATTGCCTCCAGTTTTCCGGCAAGCCGCATGACGCTCGCCGCCGGAACAATGTCATCCTTCCCGCCGGCCGTGACGCCCACCGGCATGGTCAGGCGTTCGGGAAAGAACTCGGCGCTGCGGTTCCGGTACTCGTCGGGCACTTCGGCCTTTGTCCCCCCAAAGGACTCGCGCATGGCGTCCTGAAAGTTTTCATACTCCACAAGATTGGCCGTGCCGTTCATGGACGCCACACCGTCAAGCAGTTCGGGGTGCCGCACGGCGAAGGTCAGTGTGCCCGTTCCGCCCATGGATCCGCCGCAAAGAAACACCCTGCCCACCCGGTATTTCCCTTTCAACTCCCCGATGATCTGAACCATGTCGGCCTCGGCGCGAGGACCCATCCAGGAAGTCTTGGCGCGGTAGTCGGGCGAGACGAAGATCATTCCGTGTTTCGCCGCAACGTCCCGCGTTGCGCGGCACTCGTCGCGGGGGTCTTTGACGAACTGCCAGCGGTCAGAACCGTGGCCGTGCAGGGCAATCAGCACATCGTGTGCGTGTTTCCCATCGAATCCGGCAGGCAGGACCACCACATACCGTTGCGGTGTGTTATCACATTTTGCCGTGAAAATCACGTCGTCCGAAACGGGGGCGGCAGCATGGAGACCAACTGCCGGCAAGAAAAGAAGAAGACACAAGCGTGCGGCGGAACGGTGAACCTGCATATTAGCTCCTCGGCGTTCGTCCTGCCCCCAAAGGGGGCACACAATAGTAGCCACGGGTGGAGCGAAGCGGAACCCGTGGATCACGGTCCACATCCCCGCACGTCCCCGAACGGGGGCGAACGAGATATCAGGCTGCGGCGCGCGCGTGGTTATTCGCCCCCGTTGGGGACGTAATGTACGCCGGGTCCATTTCCCACGGGTTTCGCTTCGCTCCACCCGTGGCTACTGTTGTACAGCCCCGTCGGGGCCAAAACGGCGCAAACCCTCATCCTGTCCGTGCGTGTAGGCCCGTACGGGGCCAAACGGGGCGGAAATCCTGGTTCCGTCCTGCATGCCTGGAACGGGCCTGTCTTGGACGTGCCCGCCGTTAGGCGTTTCGCCGCCCATAGTTCAGCTTCCAAGGCGCGCGATATTCCGGGGCGACCATGGCGTCGGCGGCGGGGTTGCCCACGGCAACCTCCTTGTCCACGTCCCAATGAATCTCGCTGTTGGTGCGGAAGGCCAGGTTGCCCAGGTGCGCAATGTTGGACACATAGTGCCCTATTTCCACGTTCTCGACCGGATTCTCGCGCGATTTGACGCAGTCGAGGAAATTGCGGACATGCGCGGGGCGTGCGTCCTTGCCGGCCGGCTTCTTGACGGCCTCAAGACCCTTCTTCTTCGGCTCGGGCGTGACGGTCCAGCCGCCCTCGCCGACCCACAGCGTGCCTTCGGTGCCGCTGAACAGCATGCCGTGGGGCTCGCCGCCCACGCCTACGCCGCCCTGAATCTGGTATTCGTAGATGAGCACGTAGCTCGGGAAGTCGAAGACGGTGACCTGCGTGTCGGGTGTTTCGCTGTCATCGTCGAGCGCGCGTTTGCCGCCCATCGAGCTGACGCGCAGCGGCGGCTCGGGGCCCATGCCCCACAGGCACACATTGAGGAGATGCACACCCCAGTCGGTCATCAGGCCGCCCGCGTAGTCCCAGAACCAGCGGAAGTTGAAATGGAACCGGTTCGGATTGAAGGGCCGAAGGGGGGCCGGGCCGAGCCACATGTCGTAGTCCACGCCCTCGGGCACGGGGCCGTCGGGGACTTTGCCGATGCCGCCGAGCCAGTCGAGGTAGGCCCATGCGCGGACCATGCGAATCTTGCCGAGCTTGCCGGAACGCACAACATCAATGGCGTCGCGGTAATGCTCGCCGCTGCGCCAGTGGGTGCCCATCTGCACGACGCGGTTGTACTTCTTCGCCGCCTCCAGCATGGCCCGGCCCTCGTCAATGGTCCTGCCAAGCGGCTTTTCGCAGTAGACATCCTTGCCCGTTTCGCAGGCGTAGATGGTCGGCAGCGCGTGCCAGTGGTCCGGTGTGCACACGAGCACCACGTCCACGTCCTTGCGGTCAATGACGCGCCGGAAGTCCTTCACCGTTTCGGGCAGTTTGCCGCGTTTGGCCTCGACGAGTTTGGCCCGGCTGGCGACGTGGGAGTCGTCAATGTCGCAGATGATGGGAATGTCCACTTCGGGATTGAGCAGGAAACACTGCATGTCCGCCTCGGAGATGCCGCCGCAGCCAACCACGCCAACCCGCACCTTTTCGCTCGGAGGCGCGGCCGCATCCTGCGCGCGTGCGGCGCGCATCGCCACGGGCGCGGCGGCCATTCCCAACGCGGACGCACTCAAGAAACTCCGGCGGCTGATTTCGCTCATGACGCATCGCTCCCAAGGTTGTGCACTGCCCCGCAAATCACCGGGCGGGACAGCGCCATTGCACGTCCGGGGCGTTGCCGCCGCAATTTCCGCGGCGTGTCCCTCTGTGCTTTCCTACAAGTCGGCGTCCGTAAAGACGTCGAGTTCGATTTCAAACAGGAGGTCGTCGCGGCAGATGTCCGTGTTGGCGTACAGGAAGGGTGCGGTCGAAATGCCGCGTTCCCCGCAGCAGCGGGCAAACGAGGCGACATCGGTGCCGGCTTTGAAATACGCGATGGCCCGGGAGACATCGTCCCACTTCATGCCGCGCGACTCAAGGATGGCCTCCACCACGTCCAGCGTGAGCGTCACCTGCGCATCCATGTCGCCAATGTGGACGCTGAGCCCGCCGGGTTCGATGCTCGCCGTGCCGGACACGTACAGCCGCCGGAAACCGCCCGCCTCAAACTCCGCCGCGCGGCTGAAAGAACTGCCGTAGGCCGGCGCGGGGCACTGCAGCGGCGAGGGCACGGCGACCGGCGCCACCGTGGAGCCCGGCCGCGCCTTGACGGCCAGGACGCCCGCCGTAAGCGCCGCGCCCGCGGCGTTGGCGCCGCCGATGCCGGTGCTTGCGGGCACCAGCCCGTCAAAGACGCCGTTTGCCTGGAAGAATGAAGTCCGAACGGCGTTGAATTCATCGTACCATTCGAGCAGTTTATAGTTGTAGAACCAGGTGCGCACCACGTCGGAGAATGCCATTCCGGCGGCATGAAGCCCCTGCTCCATGAGGCTGAAAACAGCACGGGTCTGGTCGGACCGGGACTGGGACAGGTCGGCGGGGACAAGGCCTCCCAGACGGCAGTATTGGATGCCGTCCGCGTCAAAAGTGGTTCCGACGAGACGGCCGTTGACGGTAAGGGGGGAGACTTCCGCCCCGGCCACCGCCCACACCTGGATGCCGTTCAGTGCGTCGGGGAGCCCGTAGCCCTCCGTCACCCAGGTCACCGGGAACGGATTCCCGCCCAATGCCGGGTGCAACTTGGGAACCTGCCCACCCTCAACGCCGAAAACATCGGCGGACACAATGGCCGCGCCCAATCCGCGCACCACTGCGCCAAGCCGCCGGCAAAGCGCCGGGAAATCCTCCCCGAAAACAGGCGATGCAGTGAGGAAGTACTCGGTGCAACCGCCGCGCTGCAGTGCGGCGATCTCCACCCCCTGTTCCGTGCGGCGCTTAAACCCGCGCCGGGCTGTCTGGTTACTGCAAATCATGTTGATTCCTGTCCGGTTGGCATTCATGAAGATGCGGAAGCGGCGCGCTCACTGTGAGAGTACATAACCGATAAGATCGGAAAGTTCCTCGGCGGAGAGCCCCGACGTGTTCCCGTGCTGGTTGTCCGGGTTGAATTTCTTAAAGACGTCCTCAATAGTGGCGGCGCTTCCGTCGTGCAGGTAGGGCGCGGTGCGCCAGACCTCGACCAGCGTCGGCGTGTCCACGGGCTTGCCCTTGTCCAGTCCCTTGGCGGTACCGATCTCATACGCTTTCAGATCGGTGAACAGCGGCTTCGGGTGGCATACCGCGCAACCCGCCTTCTCGTAGACGGCTTCGCCGCGTTTGGCCTGTTCGCTCAGTTCACCCTTGACCAGTTTGGGGCTGGGCACCGGCTTGAGTGCCTTGAGGTAGGCATCAATGGCTTCCGCGTCGGCCTCGGGCCGCACCGCGAACTGGATGAACTTGATGCCCGAGCGCACCGCCTTTTCCGCGCTGTCGCGAATTCCCAGGCTCATGGAGGGCGGCGTCTGGTGGGCCATCAGCATGCTCTTGGTGTTCTTCGGGTTGCCGATGCCGTCGTTCAGCAGGTCCCAGTTGAGCCCGTCCACCCGTGCGTCGGGGTGGCAGCTTGAGCAGCTCTGCCAGTGCTGGAAGCACAGATCGGCGTCGTGGAAGAATTTCTCGCCGGTCCGCTCGGGCGTTTCCACGGCATCCTTGGCCAGCGCAACGGTGCGAATCCTCACCGCGCCGTCGGCGGCGATGTCGAGGCTGTCTATGCTGTCACTGAAGTAGTTCGCGACATGGGCGGTGGCGCCCAGCAGCACCAGCGCGCGCGGGCCGTTGCCCGCCAGCCGTATGCGCTTGCGCAGGCCGACCAGGAAGGAGAGGTCGTTGGGCACGTCCTCCGCGGCGGCGGACACCTCGGACACGCGCTCGCCCGCCGCAACCTTGTCCAGCTTGGCGTGCAGCCCGGCCCGATCAATGACGCTGAGTTCATGGGTGCCCGCATGGGTCACGCAGAGGCGCTGACCGTCCGCCGTGCAGGCAATCGCCCAGGGATTGGCCGCTCCCAGGTCCACATCGTCCAGCAGGACGGTGTTGACCAGCTTCTTTTGCTCCGTGTCAATGACGCTCAGCGCGTTGGTGTTCATCCAGCCGCGCTCCAACTGGGTTGTCGGCAACTGGTAGCGCGACAGGATGTGCGCGACGTAGGCGAACTTGCCGTCCGGCGACACGCACACGCCTTTCAGGCTCGAACTGCCGTTCGGCAGCGTGACCGTCGCGGCGACATTCTTCGCCGCCGTGTCTATGAGGGACACCGCCGCGGACGTGTAGTCGCCGTCGGACGCGCCAACGGGCAACTGGTTGGCGACCACGAGGATTTTGCCGTCCGGGGTCACCGCAGCGGCCACCGGCTCGCGCAGCACGGCAATGCGCGCCGATTCCGTCTTCGCGGCGAGGTCAATCACAGACACATTGTCACTGAAACGGTTGCACACGAACAGCGTGGCGCCGTCCGGGCTCAGCACCGGCGCGACGGGCGTGTGCCCCACGGCGACGACACCCTGGCCCTCGCCGCTGGCGGCATCAATGATGCGCACACATCCTTCCGGCGTTGCGCCGGGCACAAAGAGCGTCTTGCCGTCGGGTGAAAGCGTGAGACCGCCCTGCACGCAGGGCAGCGGCATGCGGCGCGTCACCGCGCCGTCGGCGGCGTTGATCACGGCCACCGCGTCGCCGGTGAATTCAGCCACATACAGGGTCTGGCCGTCCGGACTTGCGGCCAGCGCGCCCGGCGAAGAATACGCCCCGGCGGCCGCCGCCATGCCGCACACGGCGGCAAGGATTGTTGCCGCCGTCATCAGCGTGACAAATGCGGACTGTTTCGATACTGCGCGCTTTGTGGCCATTTCACGTCCTTCCATTGCTGTGCTCAATTGTTGTCATAGACCCTGGTTCCCGTGCGGGCCGCCTCGCGGTTCCGTGCCTCCACGGACTGCCGTTCGGCATATTTCTGCTGGCGCCGCTGGTCGGCCGGACAGGCCGCAAAGCCTTCCAAATCCTCGCCGCGCGGCTGGTTCTTCAAGTTGTCGGCGCCTTTGCGGATGATCTCCAGCGCCTCATGATACCCGTCGCGTTCCTTGACCTTCAGGTCCGCCAGACAGGGGCTCAGTTCGGGGCGGTCAAAGCATATCTGCGGACCCCGGTCCTTGCCAAACCCCATCCGGTCGGCAAAATGCACACCGGTCAACTCGGTCAGACGGCCCGTTTGAACCCCGTCCAGCGGGCTGCGTCCGGCCAGGTTGTCCGGATACGCCGACCCATAGTCTGGATAGTAGGGGGCGTTGATGTCAATCCAAGTGATGATGCGGTCAAAGTCCTCGGGGCTGAGGTCCACCCCGTTGTGGGTTCGCTGGATGATTTCGGCCAGCCTGCTGGCATGGGATCCCCAGGAAAAGGCCCGTTGAATCTGCGCGGGACCGGCGCCGACAGCCTTGATTAACTGCTTGCGCCACAACTCGTTGTAGGAGGTGTTGAAAACCAGGTCGCGGTCGCCCGCGAGGTTGATTTTCCGGCCGGCCTTCTTGCCGTAGTCGTGGCAGCCGACGCAGTTGCGGTCAAACACCGGCTGAACCTCGCGCAGGTAGCTGAACATGCGGGCCGGTCCGTGCCAGCCCGTGAGCGTGTCCGGCGCGCGGCGCAGCGCAGCCGGCATATCCGCCCCGGCCACGGGCGCGGAACTCCGGCGCTCCTCGTGGCACCCCACGCAGCCCTGCGTTTCGCCCGCCCGGATGATGGTGCCGCTCCGCATGGACTGGATCATCATGCCTTTCTCGTCGAGCAGTTGGAAGTAGACAAACTTGTCGGAAGGCACGGCGAAGTACGCCGACCCGTCGCCGGCCACGGAAACCGTGCCCAGAATCCGCTTGTTGCTGAAATCATGCCAGTTCATTGCGGGCGCTTCCTGGCCCTGGCCGTCCCACGACGGGGGCAGCGTCCAGAAACGCTTTTCCGGCGATTCGATCACGCGCAGCGACTTTACCGCGCCGCGCGGCACACCCTGCATGTGTGTGCCGCGGTACACGTCCGCAATGTAAAAATAGCCCTCGCCGCCGTCAAGGTTACAGCGGGCGGGAACTGCCGGAGGACGGGGTGCCGGGGCGAGGGGCATGGGATCGAAACAGCCCATGGCCGTCTCATCCGTGCCCTCGGCATGCAACAGGATCTCATTGCCAAACACGTCCACCAGGCAAATGCCCATGACCTCGCCGCTTCCGGTCATGCGCGAGCACAGAAAGTACTTGTCGCTGAGCGGGAAGGGGTCTTCGTACTTGGGCATCACTTCCTTGAAGTCGTCAAAGAGGTACGTGTTCTCGTCCGCTTCGCGGACCTTGTTGATCGCGTCCACAGGCCAGGTGCGCAGCACAGACGCGCTGCGCCTGCCGCCTGCTGCGCCGTCCAGGCCCAGCCTCCGGTCGATGATCGCCAGCGCGCCCCAGGGTCGGTCGTGGCAGGAACTGAACACGCAGAGCGCCTGTTCTGTGCCGGGAATGGGACGCGCGTTGATCACGGCGCCGGGAGACTGTGTGTTGTTGCCCCAGTACACCGCGTGGCCGGTGCCGTCGGGAAACACGGTCCACAGTCCCTGCGCATCGCCGAAATTGCGGTCCACGTATTCCCACCGGTAATAGAGGATGCGCCCGTCCGGCAGGAGCGCGCCGTGCCCCTCGAACAGCGTGCTCTTCCCGATCTGGTGGATGTTCGCGCCGTCGCCCTCCATGCGGAACAGGTTGCACATGATGTGCCGGTTGCACATGCAGTACTTCGGTTCGCGTGACGACGAGAAGACGATGCCGCCGTCGGGCAGGTACAGCGGATCTATGTCGGTGACGCCCTTTGCGGAGGTGAGCGGCCGCAGGCCGGTGCCGTCGGCGTTCATTTCGCAGATGTGGTAGTCGTCATCCATGCCGTTGCGCATCGAGAACAGGATCTTTGCGCCGTCGAAATGCACTTCCGGATCGCGCAGGCTGCCCGTCTGGGTTTCCAGCAGCGTCTTTGTTTCGCCGCCCCGGGCAAAGTCAACCGTCTTCAAGGCGGCACCGCCCTCGAAACTGGCCGTGTTGATTTCTCCGGTCTGAAACATCGTTTCGGTGTTGTGGTGGTCGGGTTTGTACTGGCGGCGGGACACGAAAAGGATGGGGCGGCCGCTGACCAACGGGTTGGCCGTGAGCGCGTCGCGGCGAAGCTGCGTGAACGCGTCCATGTCGGCCTGCGCCAGGCTGCCCGCGGCCAGCCGCGTCTCCAGCGCAGCGAGCGACGCCAGGAACTCACTGCCGCGCGGGTATTGGCCGGGAAACGAAACGGTCAAGTCCTGAATGGCGGCGCGCAGCGCGGCGCATTCGGCGGGGCTGGGAGCGTCCTCGGCGGCCACGGCGCCGCAAAACAACATCACGCCAAGCGCAAGCAGCCTGCGACCCGTGGGACGAATGGAACCTAGGAGACGTTGTTGGCCCCCCCTGGAGGGGGGGGGCTTAGAACAGCCCTGTCGCGGGCCTTGTTTGTCTTCGTCCGTGGCGTACATGCAACTGCCGCTACCGCTTCGCAACCGCGGCAACGTCCTGAGCCTTTATGACGACGCGGAACCCGACGTTGTACACCGGCTGCCATGTGTCATAGGCCAGACGGTAGGACGCTGTGGCCCGGTGGGGACGGTCAAACCACGAACCGCCGCGCACCACTTTCTTTTCCGCCCCGTCCAACCCGTTGCGCCCGTCGTTGTCGGCGTAGGGGTAGGGCCGGTAAGAGGACAGGGTCCATTCGGCCACGTTGCCGTGCATGTCGTAAAGGCCCCACGGATTGGGCTGGTACTTCGCGACTTCGGTCACAATCCTGGCCCCGTCGTCGAAACGGTCGTCCCTGGGAAGAAACGCGTCAAAGGGCGACGGATTGGCGATCGGCTGCGGATTGATGCCCGCCACCGCAAGCAGCTTGATGGATTGGTCCGCCAGGTTGGCGCACTTGGAGAAATCGGCATCCATGCGGCCATACCAGAACGGCGCATCCGACCCCGCGCGGCAGGCCCATTCCCATTGCGCCTCGGTCGGCAGCGACACCGCCTGTCCGGTCTTCTCGGAAAGCCACCGGCAGAATGCCATCGCCTCGGCCCACGTAATGCGGATGACGGGATTGTTCGGGGCCTGCGCCGAGTAACCCGGCGTGGTGTGGTCCTTGTTGGCCTGGTCAATGAAGCCGCTGTCGTGCTGCGGGTCGAACTGGCGGTACTGCGCGTTGGTCACCTCGACGGCACCCATCCAGAACGGCTCGGCAATTTGCACCTTGGCCGCCGGCTTTTCGTCGGCACAACCGTCTTCAGAACCCATGGCGTAGCTGCCCGACGGGACAAGGACGAGGTCCATGGCCACGCCGTCGCCCAGGTCCACGGTGCGCTTCACTTCGGGAGCAAGCGTGCCCTGGCGGGCGGCGGCCGTCTGGGCGTCGAAAGACCAGCCATTGCCCTTGAAATTCTCCTTTACCCGCGCGGACTCCGGTTCGGGCGCGACGAAGGCGACGGGAGTCTGGTCCAGCGCCGGGATGATTTCGGGGTCTTCGGGTCGGTTGGCGTAGCGGGTGCGCATTTCCATGCGGCGTGCGTGGAAATTGCCGGGTATCTCGCGGTGCTCGGCCCAGGTGCCGTGGTCGGGCACGTTGAGATCAATCCAGGTGTACAGCCGGTCCCACGCGTCGGCATCGAGCTTCACGTTGTGGTGGCCCTTTTCGAGCATTTGAATCAATTCACTTGTGTTGGCCCCGAACTCCCGCGGCTTAAGCACGTGATAATCACTCTCGGGCCCGGGCCTGCGCACGAAGGGATGCAGCGCCAGATAGGCGGGTGTGAAGTTGTTCGTCCCGTTCCGCTCCTTGCGGGTAAAGTCCGGCAGTTTGCGGCCGTTCTCTTCACGCTGACCGTCATGACAGCCCACGCAAAACTTGTCGAGCGCCGGCTGCACGTCGCGCTTGAAGCTGAACCCGCGCGCCGGGCCCTTCCACGGGGTTATATCGGCCGCCTCCTGCCGCGAGGCCATGGTGGCCGCCGTGGGCGGGGTGGAGTTCTGGCGCTCATGGCAGCCCACGCAGGAAACGCTCTCGCCGGGCATGCCGACGAACCAGCTCCGCATGAGCTGCACCGCGCGGCCTTCGGCGTCCAGCGGCTGCAACGCGACCGGAATATTGGACGGCACCTTGAAGTAGACGGAGCCGTCATCGTTGACCGGAACCGTGCCCAAAATGCGGTGGACATCCCACGGCCCCTCGACGCCGACATTGACGTGGCCGCCCATCTGCGGATAGGTGTAGTAGATTTCGAAGACGCGCAGGCTTTTGACCGTGCCGCGCGGCACGCCCTGCATGCCCTGGCCCCGGTACACGTCGGCCACGTACACCGTGGCCTCGTTGCTGTCCGGTTTTATCTTGTCAGGAATGGCCGCCGGGCGCGGGGTCTTGCGGAAGGGCACCGGCTCAAACAGCGCGTAGCCGGGCGTTTCCTTGATCAGCAGCATGTTGTCGAAGACGTCCACCAGGTAGAGCGCCCAGGGCGACTCGGAGGTCCTCTTGCACGACACGAGGAAGTACTTGTCGCTCAGCGGATAGGGGTGCAGGAATTTTGGCCAGGACCCGTCCACCAGCGTGTCCGCGATGGTCGGCTCGACCTTCTTTCCGTAACCGGGAATGCGCTGTACGACACCGTCGTCCTCGTGACGGCCCTCGCTCGGGTCAAGAATCACCAGTTCACCCATGCGCGGCACGCCATGGTGCCCGGAGACAATCGCCACCACCGTGCTCGGATGGTTGGGAAGCGGCCTCGCGTAGAAGATGGAATTGGGCCAGTAGGAGTTGCTGCCGTAGTATTCGGCCTGGTTGGTGCCGTCGGGGTTCATGCTGAAAAGGATGCGGCTGAAATAGTGGGGCGTGTCGGAATACTCCCAGCGCGAATACAGCAGGCGCCCGTTGTTGAGCACGGTGGGGCACCAGTCATGATCCTGATCGAAACAGAGCTGGCGCACGTTCGTCCCGTCGGCGTCCATGCGGCAGAAATTCGCCACGGTGTTTCCGCCGCCGACACAGGGCACACCCTGGAACGCGCGGGTCGAATCGAAGGTGATCCGCCCGTCGGGCAGGTAGCACGCGTCATAGTTGTCCACGTCGGGCTCTTCGCCCAAAGTGGTCTGGCGCAGCCCGGTGCCGTCGGCGAGCATCTCCCAGATCTGCCAGCGGTCATGGCTGCCAATCATGGAGAAGAGCATCTTGTCGGCGTCGAAGTTGAGATCCACATCGCCCACAAACGCGCCGTTCTCGGGCTTGTAGAAGGTTTTCATCTCGCCGTCGGGGCTCACGGGTGAAAGCACGGCAATCTCGTTGTCGTAGCCCCTGGAGGCGATGGCGCAGTTGCCCTGCCAGTTTTGCGGCAGGCCGAGGTTGCCCTCGCTGCGCTTCACCAGCAGCAGACGGTCGAAGTCGAGAAGGGGGTTGGGCAGCAGTGCGTCGCGCTGCAGGGCAAGGGCCTCATCAATGGCCGGGCGCGCCTCATCCGGATTGCGGACCAGCGTCTGCCGAATCTCGGGCATGCGCGCCGCAAGCGCATCCATGCGCTCCAGTAAAGCCGGCGCGTTCACATACTTGTCCGGATAGGACTTGGCCAGGTCCTCCACGGCGAGGCGCAGCGCGGCGCAGTTCACCCGCTGCAGGTCCGCCACATTTGCGCGAAACTTGCAGGACTTCACATACAGGTCAAGCCATGCCGGGTCGTCTCCGGCGGCGGAATCCAGCGCGGCCAGTTCCTGGCGGAGCGGCTCGCCGTCTTCGCCGGTCACGCCCAGCACCTTGGCAATGACTCCCTTTTCAATCTCTTTCACGTCCGGGTTGATGAACCAGGAAAGCAGCGCCTCATGGGACGCATCGTGCATGAGCCAGGCCGTCTCTTCAGGAAAGTCGCGGACCATTTGGCCCCACAGGCCTGCCAGCGGGTCGCCCAGCAGGCTGAAATAGAAGCCGCAGCCCCCGGCGTGGTTGAACACCTTGAACAACAGTCTGTTCTCTCCGGCTGTGAGCGGCAGTTCAACCGAGTCGGAATCCTGCGCCACGAGACGGGGCACATCCCGCGCAATCACCTGGGTTCCGTTGAGCCAAACGGCCAGCCCGTCGTCGCTGCCCAGGCCAACCTTTATTGTAACGGGTGCGGGGGCGTTAATTACCCGGTAGAGATAGGTTGCGGAGGGGGTGTCGCTGCCGGGCAGCGCATTGGTGAAGCCGTCCACAAACTCGCCGTGCCGCGTCCAGGCCCTCTTGCCGTCGAGTCCCTTGGCCTCCAGGTCAACCGCCAGTTCGGGAAACACGACATCCGAGAAGGAGAGCGTCGGAATCGGTTCCACCGTCCACCAGGTGCCAAAGGTTACGGCGGCACCGCCCGTCTGCGCGGCCCGCCACGCCTGGTAGCGTGCGCGGGTGTCGTGCATGGTCTGCTGCCAGGTTGCGCCCTTGGCATACACCGAGGCCGCGTCCTGGCCGTGAACGGCGGGACAAACACCCAGCGCGGCGAGTAACGCACCGAAAAGGAGTAGAGAAATGACACGTGAATTCATGGTCAACTCCATTTGTCGAGTCTATGCACGTCTTCTTTTGACTGCGGTGGCCATGCCGCCGCTTTTCCCTGGGATCGCCAGTCTCCTGTTGGTCCTCTCGTATTCACCAAGAGCCGATCAGGAGATTGGCGGTCCCAGGGGACAAAATGCCGGGCGGGAAGAACCCGCCCGGCAGTCAAACCGCTCTTAGAGTTTGGCCTTGGGGTGCGTGAACCGCAGCCCCGCGCCGTCGTGGTACGTGGCGTACTCGGTGACAATGGCACCCTCGGGCGCCTGCATCCAGTGCCACTGTTCCGGTCCGGCAAGCGTGCCCACCTCGCCCGGCAAAAGCTTCTTTTCCGTGCGGGCCACGCAGCATTCCTTGTGCGATTCGGGGATGCGCGCCTCGACGCCCGGCGTCGGCGTGCCTTCGCCGTAGATGTAGATCCAGCCGTGGCGCGGCATCCAGCCCTCCATCTTCGGCCCGGCGTCGGCGGTCTTCACGTGCTTGTGCTCGGGGATCATCTGGCCGGGAAGGAGATAGATCTCGTGGCCGAAATAGTTGCCGTCCTTCTCGTTGAGCCAGAAGATGCCGGCCATGCCGACCTCGGCAAACTTGCCCACGCCAAACTCGGCCACCCAGAATTCGGCCCCTTTGAGGCGCGGGTAGATGGGGTAGCCGAAGGCCTCGAACATCTCGTAATAAGCCTGCTTGGCCTTTTCCTGGTCGAATGTTCCGTCGGCCTTGTAGAAGTGTTCGTTCGGGTATTTCTTCATGGTGGATGCCTTCTTTTCCGCCGCCTGCGCGGAGCCTGCAAGGATGGAACCGGCGGCAACCGTTGCCATGCCGGTCAACACTGTTCGTCTGCTGATTTCCATGACAAATCTCCTTGTTTCAGCGCCCGCAGGGCGCGTTGGTTCACCTGTTACACAGGGGCTCGGAGGCAACATCCCCCCGGCCCTTCGGGCCTGCCCCCTTCAAAGGGGGACTTAAAACAGCACGGCACCGGGTTCCGTTTGAACCCCTCTTTTCAAAGGGGGTTCAGGGGGATGCTGTCGGCCCCTGCTGCTTCTCCGTTCAAGCCCCCCCTTCAACTGGGGGGGTGTTCTCTCTTAAGCCCCCCTTAAACTGGGGGAATGTTGCCCTCTCTTAAGTCCCCCTTTGAAGGGGGATTTAGGGGGATGTTGCCCCTGGCCTATTTCTTCTTCTTGTTCTTCAGGTCGTTGTACAGTTCAAACGCCTTCTTCGGCTTGTACAACTGGTGTACCACCGCGCCCACGGCCTGCGCCATGGCGGCCGGGTCTTCTGCGGCAAAGATGTTGCGGCCCATGTCCACACCCATCGCGCCCTGGTCAATGGCTTTGTAGGCCATCTTGAGCGCGTCGAGTTCGGGCAGTTTCTTTCCGCCCGCAATGACGACCGGCACGGGGGTGCCCGCGACCACCTCTTCAAAGCCCGGTTCGCAGTAGTAGGTCTTCACAAAATGAACACCCAGTTCGGCGATAACCCGGCAGGCGAGGCCGAGATAGCGCGCATCGCGCACCATTTCCTTGCCCACAGCCGTGACGCCGAGCACCGGAAGGCCGTACTGCGCGCCCTCGTTGATCAGGTAGGACAGGTTCTCCAGCGTTTCGCGCTCGTACTCGGCGCCGATGCACGCCTGGGCCGTGACGGCCGCCGCGTTCAGCGCAAGCGCCTCCTCGATGGTAACGCCGATGGTCTCGTTGCTCAGGTCCTTGAGCACGGTGGCGCCGGTGCTGCACCGCATCACCACGGGCTTGCGCACTTCGGGGCCGATGCTGGAGCGCAGCGCGCCACGGGTACACATCAGGCAGTCCACGTAGGGGATGAGCGGCGGCACGACCAGGTCAATCCGCTCCAGGCCCGTCGTTGGCCCCATGATGTAACCGTGGTCAAAGGCGAGCATCACGGTGCGACCCGACTTGGGGTTGAAGATCTGCGAAAGCCGGTTCTTCATGCCCCAGTTGAGGTGGGCCGACCCTTTCAGGAAAAAGCCCGGCGTTTCCATGGGAATGCCGATTCCGTAATTCTTCTCGTCGCCGCCGCCCTGGGTCTTGTCTGCATCAGGCATTTGTGTCCACTCCTTTCAGGAAACCCGCGAAGATAAGCGACACCGACGTCGCGCCCGCGTCCGGGGTTCCAATGCTTAGTTCCTTGATGTTGCGGGCGCGGCCAAACCGCGCCTGCATGTCTTTGGTCGCGGCCGCACCCTGCGCCGCCGCGTTTGCCGCATCGCGCAGCACAGACAGGAGGTCACCGCCGTCTTCGACGGCGCAGCCCGCCGCCATCACGGCGGGCACGAGCGCGTCCACCATGGTCTTGTCGCCCGGTTGGGCCTTGGTCTGGGCGCGCACGCCGGCCAGACCCGCCTCAAACGAAGCGGCCAAGCCGGATGCGTCGAGAGTTTCGCGGCCCTCCGCCGCCTCGGACATGCCCATGAAGAACATGCCCAGCAACGGCCCGGTCGCGCCCCCGTCCACGCCGAGAATACCCCAGCCCACATCGTAGAGCAGGGTCTTGAGGTCCTTGCCGGAGGCGGCATCCACCGCCTTTTCCAGGTGCGACATGGCGCGGACCATGGTGGTGCCGTGGTCGCCGTCGCCGCCCACGGAGTCAAGTTTGCCGAGCATTTCGTGCTTGTCGCGGATCTGCGCGGCGGCGCCGCGCAGCATTGCGGCCATTTCTGTGCAACCTATGGCGTTCAGCACGGCGCCGTCCTACTTCACGGTCAGCGCGGGGGAGTTGCACGGGGCATCCCACAGCGCCTTCAGTTCGTCGTCGAGCCGTCCTATGCACATCTGGAAGCCGCCCATTTCCTGCACGGTGAGGATTTCACCGACCAGCGTGCGGGCCATCTTCATGCCCTTGGACTCCAAGATTTGCCCGGCGCGCCGCAGCACGAGGTACAGTTCCATCAGCGTGGTTGAACCGACACCGTTGAGCATGACAAGGAATTCGTCGCCCGGCTTGGCCTGGAGATCCTCCAGCAGCGCCGACAGCATGATGTCCGTGGTTTCGTCCGCCGATTTGAGGGGCTGCGTGCCGCCGCCCGCCTCGCCGTGCTGGCCCATGCCCACGACCATCACATCGTCCGGGATTTCGGCAATGACGTCGCCGGTGCTCGGGTGTGTCGCGCCCGACACGGCCAGCGCCAGCGTGGCCAGGTTGGCCTCCATGCGCTCGGCAATGGCCGCGCATTCTTCCAGCGATCGGCCCTGTTCCGCCGCCGCACCCGCCACCTTGATCA
>CALDSM010000466.1 GCA_937923585.1 uncultured bacterium | reverse complement strand
GATCGCCGCACCGAGAAGCCCCGCCCCTACCAGCGGGAACAGCAGCCCGATCAGCGCGGCATAGTTTCCGTCGCGCACCTCGCCGGGCACAAAGAACAGCAAGGGCGCGGAGACCAAATTCCAGAACGTGGCGAAAATGAACGTGGCCACCATTCTTCCTTTTGTATGGGCGGAGATGACACCCTTGTCCCATTCCCTGCGCCAGCGCCAGGGCTCGCCGGAATACTGCTGCCGGAGTGCCTCCTGTTCCTGGACGATCCGGCGTCCGTACAGGCCCGCGATCATGATCCCAAAACCCGCGCCGCCGAACAACAGGCAGACAAGTAGCATGGCCCCCAACACCTCGATACGGAGATTCCGGTAAAGCACCACCTGCAAAGGATTATTGGGGTTGACATAACAGCGGAAAAGGACTTTCCGGTCTCGGCACCCCTCCAGTTCAGCGGCCACGCGCTGGTGAAACGAGCCAAGGTTGTCGTTTGCCGAGTACATGGATACCCGGTCGCCCCGGTATTCACACCCATCCCATCTATAATAATACGCCGCCTCAACGTGATAGGTGGTACTCTTGTCGGAATGGCTGCTGACCAGTTGCACTTGCTCGATGCGCGCGGGCACCTCACGCCACGACTGCATGGACGCCCACGTGGCCAGGGTCCACACGGTCCAGCCCAGTGCGCCCACCCCAATGGCCGAGAAAGGCAGGGCAAACAGCATCAGACATCCCACCCCGCCAACGGTTTTCGTGTTCATATCCTCACCTCCTTTGGGAATGCTGCTTGTGTCAATCTGTGCTTGCGAACAGGCATCTCATTGCTTCGAGGCTTTTGCGGGCGGTGGCATCGAGGTTTTCGAGCGTGCCGCCGCCGCGCAACGGGGAACACATTTCGTAGGCGACATAACCGTCGAACCCGCCTTCACGAAGGCCCTGGAAGAACGCGGGGAGGTCTATGAACCCGTCGCCGAGCGGGACGGCGCGCGTCATGGCCGGCAACTCTTTGTAATTGATGAGGCCGGGCATGTAGGCGAAGCGTTTGAGCCGGACATAATCGGCCAGCGTGGTCTGCACCATGTAGGGCGCCATGCGGCGCGCGCAGTCCCGCAAATCTTCGCCCTGCAACGCCGGCGCCC
>CALDSM010000465.1 GCA_937923585.1 uncultured bacterium | reverse complement strand
GATCTACACTCTTTCCCTACACGACGCTCTTCCGATCTGGGATATCTCTGGCTTTTCGGCGGCATGGCCTGGGACAGCACCGGGACCGACAACGACATCAACGACCTTTGGCGATATGACCTGGCCAAGGGGGACTGGACCTGGATGAAGGGTTCCAACGAGATTCTCGCAGGCGGAAAATACGGCACCTTCAGGACGCCGGACCCGGGCAACACGCCGGGCGCGCGTTCGGAGGCCGTGTCATGGATTGATCCTTCCGGCGCCCTGTGGTTTTTCGGCGGCGAGGGACAGATTGAGGAAAAGGCGACGTGGGGTCTTTTCAACGACCTCTGGCGCTGGCAGGACGGGGTCAAGCCCACCGGCACGATCCTCGTCAACAACAACCGCTCCGTAACCAACAATGCCAAAGTCACCCTCTCCCTCACCTGGTCGGACGGAACCGACGACGGCAGCGGCGTGGTGCGCATGAAGTTCAGCAACGACGCCGTTACATGGACTGCATGGGAACCGCTGGCCGCGACCAAGGCGTGGACCATGCTGCCCGGCGACGGCTACAAGACCGTCCGCGTCATGTACCGCGACAAGGCTGGAAACAACTCGCCCGTGTACCACGACTACATCCGCCTGGACACGAGTCCCCCGACCGGTTCAATCATCATCAATGGCGGCGCGGCAAGCACCACAAGCCGCAACGTCTCGCTGGGTCTGGCATGGAACGACGGAACGGGCTCGGGGGTGTCCCGCATGCGCTTCAGCATTGACGGCTCCCACTGGAGCGCTTGGGAGATGCCGGTGACGCCCAGGTCCTACACGCTGCCCGCCACGCCGCAGTACTACACCGTGCGCGTGCAGTATCTCGACGCCGGCAACAACTACTCCCCCGTGTACAATGATTACATCAAGCTGGTGGCGCCGTAGGCGGAACGAACCGGCATTAAGGAAGGATCTTCAGGCCGGGCGCCCCGAAACGGCATTGCGAAGCGCCCGGCTTTCTTATGGCCGCGCGGCGGCCCACGCAAATGGAGATTGGGGTCACACTCATTCCCGCGAAGGAAGGCGGGAATCCGGGGGCACGGCTTGTGGGTTTGCCTCGCGCGCCCTGGATTCCCCCCCCCTGAATGGCGGAATGCCTTTGCCCTGGCACAATGACGGCAGGGCGATGATTGACTCTTCATTTCGCCAAACCTATACTTGCTTTGCCGTGTGGAGGCAGAGCACTTCGCGGTTGAGACTCCGCACACACGGGCGATGCCGGGGATGACAACCTACGGAGAACTTCTTTCGCATGAAGAGGAGCAGTACTGCCGGAAACCTCCTGTCAATCCTGTTTTTGGTGACGCTGATGCTGGTTGCGGGCGCCTGGATGCCCGCCGCGCAGAATGCATGGGCGGGCACGGACCTGCAATGGACCTGGATGAAGGGTTCCTCCACGGCGGAACAGCACGCGGTCTACGGTGGCGCCACGGCCGCGTCCAATACCCCGGGTGGAAGGCAAAGCGCCGCCACCTGGCTGGACGGGTCCGGCAATCTGTGGCTTTTCGGCGGCCTCGGCTGGGCCAGCAACAGTTCCGGAGACCTGAACGACCTGTGGAAATATGACCCGGCCACGGGCAACTGGACCTGGATGAAAGGCGCCATGCTGGCGAATCCGATCAGCACCCGCGGCGCCTTTCAGACCCCTGCCGCCGCAAACACGCCCGGCGGCCGATACTGGTCCTCCACGTGGGTGGATGCCTCGGGCAACCTGTGGCTCTTCGGCGGGTACGGCATCAACGACGCGGGCGATGAATCCAACCTCAACGACCTCTGGAAATATAACCGCACCTCCGGCAACTGGACCTGGATGAAAGGGTCGAGTTCGGGGGATGACCGGGGCGCACACGGCGAGTTGACAAAGACCGCGCCGGAAAACACGCCCGGCGGACGGTATGGCTGCGCTACCTGGGTGGATGCCTCGGGCAATGCGTGGCTCTTCGGCGGATTTGGCGTGGACGACGACTTCGAATATGCCTACCTGAACGATCTGTGGAAGTATAATCCGGGCACAGGCAACTGGACTTGGATGAAGGGCTCCGCTGTCGGCGACCAGCAGGGGGTCTACGGAACTCAGTTGCAGCCCGCCGCCGCGAACACACCCGGAGGGCGCTGTAATGCAGTGTCCTGGGTGGATGCTTCGGGCGCGTTTTGGCTCTTTGGCGGCGTCGGCATGGACAGCACGGGCGCGGAGGGCAACCTGAATGACTTGTGGAAATACGAGAGCGGAAAATGGACCTGGATGAAGGGCTATCCCGTTGCCAGTCTGGGCGCGACCTACGGCACGATCCTCGCGCCCGAACCGCTGAACACCCCCGGTTCGCGCAATTCGGCCACAGGCTGGGCGGACGCAGCCGGAAACCTGTGGATGTTCGGCGGCTTCGGCTGGAGTAGCACCGGAAGCGCCTATCTCAACGATTTGTGGAAGTATGAGGTCGCGACGGGAAACTGGGCCTGGATGAAGGGTTCGCCTGCCGGGGCACAGCCCGGAATCTATGGTGCGATGCTCACACCGGCGGCGGCCAACACGCCGGGCTCGCGCAGCAACACGGTGGCTTGGTCCAATCCCGCCACCGGCGCGCTGTGGCTTTTCGGCGGTCTGGGATATGACAGCGCGGGAGGCGGTGATCTGCTCAACGACTTGTGGCGCATGACCATTCCGGACACCGTGCCGCCCACCGGAACGGTCGTCATTAACGAGAACAAGTCCGTCACAAACAGCACCGCTGTCACGCTGAAGCTGACCTGGGCCGACAAGGGCGGCTCGGGTGCGTCGCGCATGAAATTCAGCAATGACGCGGTGGCATGGACGGCATGGGAACCCTTGGCCGCAACCAAGGCATGGACCCTGCCGGCAGGCGACGGTTACAAGACCGTGCGCGCAATGTTCCGTGATGCGGCGGGCAACAACTCGGCGGTGTGCAGTGACTATATTCGTCTGGACACGACGCCGCCGACGGGAAGCATCCTCATCAACAACGGCGCGGCGACCACCAAATCGAAGAACGTCTCGCTGGGTCTGACATGGTCCGATGGAACCGGCTCGGGTGTGGCGCGGATGCGGTTCAGCATAGACGGCGCCCATTGGACCGCGTGGGAAATACTCAAGACGCCAAGGGCCTACACGCTGCCCCCCGCGCTGGGCTACTACACGGTCCGCGCGCAATTCCTCGATGGGGGCAACAACTACTCGTCCGTGTACAGCGACTACATTAAGCTGGTTGCGCCCTGATCGCCGGCTGTTTTCCTGCCTTCCAGAAAATTCGCAAAGGCCTTTCGGAAGATCGAACCCGGAAGGCCTCTTTTTGCACACACGCACTCCCCCATGGCGTGACAGCAGATGAAGGGGTATCTTCAGCACTATTCTTTCATATGGTATAGTTGTCTTGCCATATTTGGGCGGACGGGCATTTGTGCATTGGATGTGGTCAGGTGTGCCGTCCTGGAGTCAATCATCGGGCAAGGAGGAGACGGTCATGAATATCCGGGACAGGTACAGCAATATCAAATGGTCGGCAGTCATCCTTTGGTCGGCTGTATTGGGATGCGGCTGGGTGCTGGCGGAAAGGTCGGCTTTTTCCGAAGATTCCCTGCAGTGGGCGTGGATGACCGGCTCGAAAAGCGTCAAGCAGCCCGGCGCCTACGGCGCCAGGCTCGTTCCTGACGCAGCCAATTCCCCCGGCGCGCGCGAAGATGCGGCGTCGTGGACGGGCCCCTCGGGCGCGCTCTGGCTTTTCGGTGGTCTCGCTTATGACAGTGCCTCCGCCTTGGGCAGGATCAACGACTTGTGGAAATACAGCCCCGCAACGGGCATCTGGACCTGGATGAAGGGCTCAAGCATGCTCAACCAGGACGGGGTTTACGGAACGAAAGGCGTTGCGGCGGATGCGAACACGCCCGGTGCCCGCAACCGGCCCGTTTCGTGGACGGACCCATCCGGCGCGCTGTGGCTCTTCGGCGGATGGGGCCGAAACGGCATAGGCAGTGCCGGCAGCCTCAACGACCTGTGGAAGTATGACCGTTCAACCAACCAATGGACCTGGATGAAAGGCTCCAGTGCGGACACCCAAAGCGGAATCTACGGCACGAAGGGTGTGCCCGCCGAGGCCAACACCCCCGGTAGCCGAAAGGGTGGGGTGTCCTGGACGGACGCGTCGGGGGCGCTGTGGCTCTTCGGCGGCGACGGTTATGACAAGAACAACGACCAGGGCGACCTTAATGACCTGTGGAAGTACGACCCGGCCACCGGCAACTGGACCTGGATGAGCGGGGCGGACACGATTGGCCAGGCCGGCGTCTACGGCACAAAAGGAACGCCAAATGCCGCCAACTCGCCGGGCGGACGCCTTTGGAGCGCATCGTGGACGGACGCCGCGGGGGCACTCTGGCTCTTTGGCGGCTACGGGCGCGACAGCCTCAACAAAGAAGACGACCTCAATGACTTGTGGCGGTATGAACCTGCGACCAACAACTGGACCTGGGTCAAAGGTTCGAGCGCGGGCGGAGAGCACGGCACCTACGGCACGCTGGGAACGGCCGCGGCGGACAACACCCCCGGTGCGCGTTTCTCGCCGGTTGCCGCAACGGACGCAGGGGGCGGGTTGTGGCTCTTCGGCGGCTACGGCTGGGACAGCGACATCCAGACGGGCAAACTCAACGACCTCTGGAAGTTCGATCCGAAAACGGGCAATTGGGTCTGGATGAAAGGCCCGGACACCACGGACACCTGGGGAACCTACGGCGCCATCGGGACGCCCGCCCCCGGAAACCTTCCCGGCTGCCGTTCGGCGGGTGTCGCATGGGCCGATGCGGCGGGCGGATTGTGGCTCTTCGGCGGTAATGGGCGGGATGCCTATCAGAGCGGATACTTCCAGCTCAATGACTTGTGGCGCATGGGCCTGCCCGACACCGCGGCGCCCACCGGCACCATCTTCATCAACGGCAACAAGTCCGTTACCAACAATGCGAACGTAACCCTCTCGCTGACCTGGGCGGACAAGGGCGGTTCGGGCGCGGTCCGGATGAAATTCTGCAACGACGGCGCGGTGTGGATCCCATGGGAACCGCTCGCCGCCGCCAAGGCGTGGTCTCTGCCCGCGGGTGACGGGTACAAGACGGTGCGGGCCATGTTCCGCGACGCGGCGGGCAACAACTCGATTGTCTACAGCGACTACATCCGGCTGGACACCACACCGCCCACGGGCAGCATCATCATCAACAACGGCGCTTCGAGCACGAAGAACCGAACGGTGTCTCTCGGCCTGACCTGGTCCGACGGGACGGGCTCCGGGGTGACGCGCATGCGGTTCAGCCTCGATGGGGCAACATGGTCCGCTTGGGAACCGCAGAAGACCCCCAAGTCCTACACCCTGCCTGCTCCGCTGGGCTACTACACGGTTCGGGTCCAGTTCCTCGATGCCGGAAACAACTATTCGGCAGTGTACAAAGACTACATCAAGTTGGTGGCGCCCTGATGCGGGTCATGCCATGGCGGTTCCTGATCCAAGACCCGGCAGTGCGCGACACGGCAGACGCAATCTGCTTTCATCCGCTGAACTGTGCTAGAATTAGCAAGGATTATTGAGAGCGATTTCGCGTGCTAGTTGTCTCCGTGCCTTGTGGTCCCGGAGTGTCTTGAACGCAGGATCGAGGCCAAAGGACGAAGGGACAGCCATGCGAAGACATAATGCAATCAGGGGTTCGGTGCTGGTTCTTTTGGCGCTGGGTACGCTAGTGCCCGGAGGGCTGTGCGGCAAGGGAGGCCAGGCCGCGGCGGCCGGGAGAGAGTACCGATGGGCTTGGACGAAGGGTGCCTCAACGACCCTTCAGCCCGGGGTTTACGGTTCGCTTGGCGTGCAGGCGCCGGGCAACCTGCCCGGGGCGCGCCGGGTCGCCGTCTCTTGGACCGATTCAACAGGCGGCATGTGGCTTTTCGGCGGCGCCGGTTATACCCTCGGAACGAACAATGGCTATCTCAACGACCTTTGGAAGTACGACCGTGCAACGGGGAACTGGGCTTGGATGAAGGGTTCCACCGGGGTAAACCAGCCCGGCAATTTCGGCGTGATCGGCGTGCCGGCGGCGGGCAACAACCCCGGCGGCCGTATCCAGGCGGTTTCATGGAGGGACAGTTCGAATGCCCTGTGGCTTTTCGGCGGCAGCGGCTATGCGAGTTCATCCACGGTCAAATATCTCAATGATCTGTGGAAGTACAGTCCGGCCACGGGAAACTGGGTTTGGATTTCGGGCAGTACGGCGGGTTCGCAAAACGGTGTCTACGGCGCGCTGGGTGTTCCCGCGGCCGGCAACACTCCCGGGGGGCGCCTCAGTTCTGTCTCGTGGACCGATTCTTCCGGCATGCTGTGGCTTTTCGGCGGCACGGGCTATGCCGCAAGCGGGGGAGAGGGCAACCTGAATGACCTGTGGAAGTACGATCCGGCAACGGGAACCTGGACGTGGATGAAGGGCGGCAGCGCGACGGGACAGAGGGGCACTTACGGAACACGGGGCGTGGCCGCGGCCGCCAACACCCCCGGCGGGCGCACGGGGTCGTCTTCCTGGACCGACCCCTCCGGCATGCTGTGGCTTTTCGGCGGATTCGGCTATGACAGTTCCGGCGGACAGGGGTGGCTCAATGATCTGTGGAAGTTCGATCCGGTGTCACGCAATTGGACCTGGGTAAAGGGGAGTTCAACGAACGGCCAGGCCGGGACCTATGGCACACTGGGAACACCCGCCGCAGCCAACATTCCCGGCGGCCGGTATGGTGCAATGTCTTGGATGGACAGTTCGGGCGACCTCCTTGTGCTGGGAGGCGTGGGCCTCGGGAGCGTGGCAACCAGTCTGGGATATCTGAATGACCTTTGGAAATACGATCAGAGCGAGGGAACCTGGGTGTGGCTGAAAGGTGCCACGATACCCGGCGCGCTTGGAACGTATGGAACACTGGGAACACCGGCGGCGGCCAACACGCCGGGCGCGCGCAACGTAGGTGTTTCCTGGACGGACAGTTCGGGCATGTTCTGGCTTCTGGGCGGAGAGGGTTTGGACGCGGCGGGAAGTGCCGGGGTTCTCAGCGACCTGTGGCGCTGCCCCCTTGTGGACACGGACCCACCCACCGGAACCGTCGTGATCAATGACAACCGGTCCGTCACCGGCAGCGTGAACGTGAAACTGGCCCTGACATGGGACGATACCGACGGTTCCGGCGTGGTCCGCATGAAATTCAGCAATGATTCCGTGACATGGACCGCATGGGAGCCGGTTGCGGCCACAAAGACCTGGACCCTGCCCGCGGGGGACGGGTACAAGACCGTAAGGGCCATGTTCCGTGACGTGGACGGAAACAACTCCGCGATCTGCACCGACTACATCCGGTTGGACGCCACCCCGCCAACGGGCGGCATCATCATTAATGCAGGCGCCGCCAGCACCAAGAGCCGCACCGTTTCACTCGGCCTGGTGTGGTCTGACGGGACCGGCGCCGGCGTGAGCCGTATGCGGTTCAGCATTGACGGGGCGACGTGGACCAACTGGGAGCCGCTGAAGACACCCCGGTCCTACACGCTGCCGGCGCCGCTGGGCTACTACACCGTGCGGGTGCAGTATCTCGACGGTGGAAACAACTACTCGGCGGTCTACAACGACTACATCAAACTGATTGCGCCGTAACCGGCTGGCCGATTACGCGCAGGGTATGGGATCTTCCACGCCGGCGGCGGCGAAGGCCTTGAGCCGCTCGACGCAGGTGGGGCAGGTGCCGCAGGCACTGTCCCCGCCGCGGTAGCAGCTCCAGGTCTGCGCAAAGTCCACGCCCAGTTCGAGGCCCATCCGCACGTTGTCGGCCTTGGACTGGTGCATCAGCGGGGCGTGGACCACCACCGGCGTGCGCCGGTTGAGCGCGAAGACCGCGTTGATCCCCGCAAGAAAAGCGGGGGTGCAGTCCCAGTAGCCGTATTCGTCCTGGGCCTGCGCGCCGTAGTACACATCATGGATGCCCGAGGCTTCGGC